>CAYTVP010000184.1:0-8946 GCA_964441675.1 uncultured Solibacteraceae bacterium
CCTCTCTCTCCCAAAAAGGCGAAGAGGGCTGCTTGAAACCAAACCGGACATCTAGGACACCAGGCATTAGCGACTAAGCATGAGATACCGCGCTCACGGAAATGAGCGCGGCGCGAACCTCAAGGGCCGGATTTGTACCGGGAAGTCGGCTCGTGTCTGAACTTTGTCCGTTGAGATTATTACGACTATGTAGGCACAAGCTTTCAGCAAGTGTAACTATGAAAGGGTCCGATCCAACGCCACCGCGCGCGCCGATTTCCCGGGATCTCCAAGTCGACGTTTTCCGGCGTGATGGCTGGATTTGCCGATGGTGTGGCCGACCAGTGATTTTCGCACCTGCACTGAAGTATCTCGAAGAATTTGCTCGTAACGAAGGGTTCGGTGGTCCGCTCGCGTATCACGACCCTAGGTGGCGGCGTGACAGAGCGCCGTTACTCGATCATCTCGGAGCTGTGATAGACCATGTGGAGGCTCACAGCCGCGGTGGATCTGCAGACGCAGAAAACTTCGTTACATCTTGCAATAAGTGCAACACACGAAAGAGCGATACACCGGTCCAGGACTTCACCCGACGATTGCCTGCACATCGGATTAAGAGCAGGTATGGCGAGCCTCAACACTGGGACGGCCTTTCAACGATCTTCACGATCTTAGTACAGCGCCAGTCAGCGAACGCCACTGCCTCGGAGCGGAATTGGTTGCGAGCCCTAAATCGGGGACTAGCGCAAGTCGCGCGTGAGTCGTTAGCCGTCGATCCTCCCAGCTCGGTTTAGAGGATGCCTGCAACCAGTTGGCCGACGTCCGTTCAGCTTCGATTCGCGGCGGTAAATTCGAGACTCGTCCGAAGCGGCGGCAGGAACCTAGCCTAAGCCTTAGTCGAGCGGCTTCACGCGAATGTTCTTGTAATAGATCGTGCTGCCCGGATCGTGTCCCTGAAGCGCGAAAGTGCCACTCGATAGAACACGCGCCGGGCTGTTCTTCGGGCCGGTATAGCCGTCGGGCTGCGTCCAGTCCACCACCTTCTTGCCATCCACAAAGACCGTCACGTGATTGCCCTTGACGATAATGTGCTCGGTGAACCACTTCTTATCCTCGGCTACTTTGTTCATGTTGTCCTGTACCATGTACAGGCTGCCGGTCTTTCGCGGATCCTTTTCGTACGTATTGTTCACCTGAACTTCAAAGCCCTTGCTGGGCCAGCTTTTTTCCTGATACGCCGTATGGAAATAGATGCCGCCATTCGAGCTTGGTTCCGTCATGACATCCACTTTGAGCTCGAAGTCTTTGAAGTTGTGATTGCGGAACGGGCCAGTGTAGTACAGATGGCAATATGGGCCGACTGCCTTAATCGCGCCATCCACAACGGAGAAGGTGGACTCGTTCTCCTTCGCCTTCGTCCAGCCATCGAGATCCTTGCCGTTGAACAGCGAGGTAAAGCCTTTCTCCGGTTTATCGGCAGCCAGGACGGCTGCGGCGGAGCAAATTGCGATGAAAGTCAGCTTGCGCATGCGATCCCATCATAGTGGAAGAATCGCCCGCGCGGCGGGGCGCAACATCTACTCGTTGGAATCGGTGCTGCCAACCTTCAGCACCGCAAGAAATGCCTCCTGCGGAATCTCAACCCGGCCAACCCGCTTCATCCGTCGCTTGCCCTCTTTCTGCTTTTCGAGCAGCTTCCGCTTACGCGAGATGTCGCCGCCATAGCACTTGGCGAGTACGTTTTTCCGGATTGCCGGAATGTTCTCGCGGGCGACGATCTTCGAGCCGATAGCGGCCTGAAGAGCAACTTCGAACATCTGGCGCGGGATCAGCTTGCGCAGTCGCTCGATCAACGCCTTACCGCGTTCGTAGGCGAAATCGCGATGCACGATAATCGAGAGCGCGTCCACGGGTTCGCCGGCCACCAGAACATCCAGTTTCACCAAGGGCGAGACCCGGAAGCCGGACAAATGGTAATCGAGCGAAGCGTAACCGCGGGAAGCAGATTTCAGCCGGTCATAGAAATCGAGAACGATCTCGTTGAGAGGCAACTCGTATAACAGCAGCACCCGGCCGCCGCCGATATATTCGAATTTTTTCTGAATTCCGCGCTTGTCTTCGAGCAGCTTCAGGATTTCACCGATGTACTCTTCGCGCGTGATCACCGTGGCGTCGATGATCGGTTCCTCTACTTGCTTGATCTCGGCAGGGTTGGGGTACTTGGCGGGATTCTCGACCTCGATCACATCTCCGGCCAGGCGCGTAATCCGGTAACGGACACCCGGTGCGGTCGTGATCAGATCGATATTGAACTCGCGCTCCAATCTCTCCTGCACGATCTCGAGGTGGAGCAATCCGAGAAACCCACAGCGGAACCCGAAACCGAGAGCCACTGAATTCTCCGGTTCGAAGCTGAACGCGGAATCGTTAAGCCTCAATTTTTCCAAAGCTTCGCGCAGCAGGCCATGCTCGTGGCTTTCGACCGGGTAGAGCCCCGCAAAAACCATCGGCTTGATTTCCTGAAAGCCGGGTAATGGTTCCGCCGCCGGGCGGGCGTCATCGGTGATCGTATCGCCGATCTGCGCGTCCGCTACATTCTTGATATTGGCGAATAGAAATCCGACCTCGCCTGCGCGAAGTTCCGTGCACGGGATCGGCTTCGGGGATTGATAGCCCAAGCCTTCCACCTCGAACACCGTCTTGTTCGACCACAGGCGAATCTTCTGACCCTTGGTCAGCGAGCCATCCAGAATACGGGCCAGAATAATGACGCCGCGATACGGGTCGAACCAGGAATCGAAAATCAGGGCGCGAAGGGGCGCTTCCGGATCGCCCTTGGGGGGCGGCACTCTTTGGACAACCGCCTCCAGAATTTCAACGATGCCAACGCCCTGCTTCGCGCTGGCCGGAATGGCGTCGCTCGCGTCGAGGCCGATGATCTGTTCGATCTGGTCCCGGATGCGGTCTGGTTCGGCAGACGGCAGATCGATCTTGTTAATGACGGGAACGATCTCGAGATTGTGGTGCAGCGCCAGGTAAGTGTTGGCCAGCGTTTGCGCTTCGACACCCTGGCTTGCATCCACCACCAGCAGGGCTCCCTCGCAGGCTTGCAGGCTGCGGGACACTTCATAGGAAAAATCGACGTGTCCGGGGGTGTCGATCAGATTCAGCTGATACATCTCGCCGTTGTGCGCGAGATAGTCCAGACGGACAGCATGCGCCTTGATCGTAATACCGCGTTCGCGCTCCAGGTCCATTGAATCGAGAACCTGATCCATCATTTCGCGATCCGACAATGCGCCAGTGTATTCAAGGAGACGGTCGGCCAAGGTCGACTTTCCGTGGTCAATGTGCGCAATGATAGAGAAATTCCGAATATGTGCCGGATCCATGAAGTAAACTTCGAGAAAGGGTTAGTTTCAGTATCCCATGACAATTCTTGAAGGCGCCCTCGATGCGCGTGGGCTGAAATTGGCTATTGTTGTTGCTCGCTTCAATAGCGTGGTGACAGACCGGCTATTGGATGGCGCGCTCGATGCCCTGCGCCGCACCGGAGCAGACCTGGAAACCGTGGACATCGTCAGGGTGCCTGGATCGTGGGAGATCCCCCTGACCGTCCTGGCGATGGCCGAGCGCAAATATGACGCCATTATCTGCCTGGGCGCAGTGATTCGCGGCGATACTCCGCATTTCGATCATGTTGCCAACGCGGCTTCCGAGGGAATCGCCGCCGCGGCGACGCAATTGGGCATCCCGGTGTCGAACGGCGTTCTGACCACGAATACGATGGAGCAGGCGGTGGATCGCGCGGGCGGAAAAGCGGGTAATAAGGGCTTCGATGCGGCATTGACTGCGATCGAGATGGTGCAGGTCCTGCGCCGGATTCGCAGTTAGCCATGCCTTCCCGGAGGCGTTCCCGTGAACGCGCGCTACAAGTGCTCTTTGATTGGGATTTCCGGGGTGGAGACTACTGGCGCGCGGTCGACGATTTCTGCGAAACACTCCATTCCGAAGACGAGAAACCGCCGCGGCTGGAGCGTGACGGTTTCATGGAAGAGCTGGTCGGCGGTACGGCGGATCGTCTGGCGGAAATCGATACGCTGATCGGCGAGCATTCTCAGCACTGGCGAATGGAACGAATGCCCGCCGTGGATCGCAATGTTCTGCGGCTGGCAACATACGAAATGATCAGCGCGAAGCTGCCTCCCGCGGTCATCATCGATGAAGCCATCGAGTTGGTTCGGCGATTCTCCGGCGATGAATCCGCCGCGTTTGTGAACGGCGTGCTGGATGCTATCCAGCGGAAGCTCCACCCTAGATAGAGTGGCGGAGAGCGGCCTGGTATCACTTTCCGATACAGAAGGTCGAGAAAATCCGGTTCAGAATATCGTCGGCCGTCGTGGCGCCGGTAATTGCATCCACCGGTTGTAATGCCCCGTAAAGATCCAACAGGATCATCTCGTGCGGCAGCCCGTCAAGCACAGCCTGCCGGGCCTTGTGTAAGAATGTCGCGCTTTCCTCAAGCAATTGTTTGTGGCGAAGGCTGGTGATAAAACCTTCCTCCTGATCGATTCCGGATTGCGACTGAATCGCGGACCGGATCGTTTCGATCAGTGCATCGATTCCTTCGCCGGTCAGCGCGGAAACAGGAATGACGCCGCTAATCGCAAGAGCGCGCGGAGGCAAATCGCACTTATTCCCGACGATGATGTGGCGTCCTGCCTGACTCGCTCTTTCAATCAGCTCGTGATCCTGCGGGTCGAGCGGCACGGAAAGATCAATCACCACCAGCGTCAGATCGGCATCGGCGATTGCCTGTAAGCTTCGCTCAATCCCGAGTCTTTCGACGACATCGGAAGAATCTCGCACGCCCGCCGTATCGGCGAGCTTTACGGGAATGCCACCGATGGCGGACCGGTCGGTGACGGTATCGCGGGTAGTACCGGGAATCTCGGTGACTATGGCGCGCTCCTGGCCTAACAACTTATTGAACAGGCTGCTTTTCCCGACATTCGGACGCCCGGCGATCGCTAACAACAAGCCCTCGTGGACCAGCCGGCCGTACTCGAAGCTGCGAATCAGACGATCAGCTTTCGAAGCAACAGCGTCGATTCGGCGAACGATCTCTTCGTCAGCGGCAATATCGACATCATCCTCGGCAAAGTCGATGCCGGCCTCAAGCAGAGCGATCAGCTCCAATAGTTCATTCTTCAGCGGACTGAGGCGGCGGGAAAGGCTTCCGTCCACCTGTTGTGCCGCGACACGCGCCTGGTAGAGGGTTGTGGCGTCGATCAGATCGCGTACGGCCTCGGCTTGCGGCAGGTCCAGACGACCATTCAAGAACGCGCGCAATGTAAACTCGCCGGGTTGTGCCAACCGAGCTCCGCGCGCGCATACGAGTTCGAGACAGGCCCGCAGAACCACAGGCGATCCATGAAGCGACAGTTCTACGACATCATCGCCGGTATAGGAATGTGGCTGGGCAAACCAGGTGACAACGGCATGGTCGAGCGTGCCGCCGTCAACGTCGAGAACTTTGGCGAGGAACGCATGGCGCGGCGTCCATTGGGGTGTCTCCGCCAGCAGAGAAGCGGCGATAACGCGGCTGTCCGCGCCGGATATGCGGACAACACCTACGCCTCCACGTCCGGGCGGCGTTGAGATCGCGGCGATTGTGTCCTTATGGGCGGCGGCCACGAGGTCGGTCGCGCCGGTTGCGATCGCTGCCACGCCGGTCGTCGAAGCGGGTTCCGTGGCGCGGCGGTCCTCCTCCGGGGCGGGGCGAGGGCGGACGAGGCGGAGCCGGCGGCAGCGGAGCGTCCAGGGGAAGCACACACACCTGCCGGAACGATCCCATTCCAACACTTTCGCTGCGCAGTGTCGTCTCATCGCGCAACGCCAGGTGAAGGATACGCCGTTCCCGGCTGGTCATCGGGTTGAAGAAGAAGGGTTGGCCGGATTTCTTGACGCGCTCGGCCGCGGTTTGTGCCGAAAGACGCAGCTCCTGTATCCGGAGCACGCGGTAATCGTTGGCATCGAAACAGATACGCGAATGGTCTTCGGCGGGAACGCGCAAGTACTCCTGCGTCAACAATTCCAGTGCCAGGAGAAGTTCCGCCTTATTGGCCAGAAGGGCGTCGACATCCGGGCCCTCAAAACGAACCAGAATATCGGGGTCTTCGAAATCGGGATGAGTATTCTCGCCGCTCTCGATCAACGGCGACACATCCAACCCCGCCTTATCGAGAATCCGTCCCAGAAAATCGCCGATGCGTGTGGCGAATTCCTCTACCGGATATTTAGGGGCGCTCATCAGCTACTTTTTTCCCTTCTTGACGGCTGCTCTGGGCTGCGGCAGCGTTTTTTGAGGCGCGACTTTTGCGGCGCTCTGCGCGGGCGCGGGCATAGTTTTATTAAATAGCCATTGCTGCGCGACGCCCACCAAGTTACCAGTGAGCCAGTATAATACGAGACCGCTGGGCGAGCTGTAGAACATGAAGCCGAAGATCAGCGGCATGAACATCATCATGCGCTGTTGGGCCGGATCGCCGCCCGTTACCGGAGTCATCCTCTGGAGCAGGAACTGCGTGCCGATCATCACCAGCGGCAGGATGCGGATGGCAATCGTCTCCGGCTGGGAGAGATCGTGAACCCAGAGCCAGTTAGCATGCCGAAGCTCGATCGCCACGGAAAGCACCGCATAAAAGGCAAACAGAAACGGGAACTGTAGCAGCAGGGGCAGGCAGCCGCCAGCGGGGTTAACGCCGTGCTTTTTGTAAAGCTCCATCACCTCCTGGTTCTTGTTCTGCATTTTGGGGTCTTTGATGCTGAGCCCCTTGTAGCGGTCGTTGATGGCTTTCATCTCCGGCGCCAAAAGCGACATCTTCCGCATCGACTTGAGACTGGTGATCTTCAGGGGCAGCAGGAGGATATTGATGACGACCGTGACCAGGACGATCGACCAGCCCCAACTCTTTACCCAGTGATCGTTTGTCCACTTGAGCGTCAGAAACAGCGGCTTCGCAATGATCGAGGTCCAGCCAAAATCGACCAGATCATCCAACCGGGGATCAACGCTCTTGAGCAGCGTATAATCTTTCGGGCCGACAAAGAGAGTCAAGCGATTCCGTGAATCGCCGCCAATGGCGCCGCCGACAACCGGCTCTTCGCTGCCCTCCGGTCCGGGAATCATGTCGTTGATGGTGAACAAATCCATCGCGCCCGAGCCCTGCGGCAGATTGACAATGGCGAAGTACTGATCCTCCAGCCCGGCGAACGCAAAGTTCCCGGTACGCGTTTGAGGGCCGCTCTTGGCGTGGTCCTGGTTATTCACAACCAGCTTGTTTTCCGCCAGATCGAAAACAATGCTGTGCCGCATCGCGGCGGCATTCGGAACTGTGGAATCTCCGAAGCCGCCCCGCCATGCCAGAAGGTGGCGGACGGGCGTTCCATTCTCGATCAGCTCCGAGGTGACTTCGACGAGGTACGATCCTTGCCGGGCCCGGAATGTCTTCTTGGCGAACCGGCCTTCGCCGGAGTACTCAAACTCGTAGCCGCCCTCGATCGGTTTGGCGACAAAAAGGGCATCATTGATCGGCGCCCAATCCAGCGTGTCGCGCAGTTGGATGGACATCGGATACCCGGTCTTCTTAACTCCTGCAGCTGAAACCAGCTCCAGTGGTTTTCCATCCGAGTCTTTGTATTCCTTGAGTTGCCAGCTTTTTACCAGCCCACCGCGATTCGTAAACTCAACGCGAAACAAGTCCGTCTCTACGGGAGCCAGCTTCTCCTCCGCCTTGGCGGCGACCGGGGCCGATGCCGCTGATTTGACGGCGGCAGGCGTTTTCGCCTTCTCAGGCGCAGCCGGCGGCGGAATCTGTGCCTCCGCGGTGGCGGTCTTTTTTGGCGGCGGTGTCGCGGGAGGCTGTGCGGGTGTGTAAAAGTACGGTGTAAGAAAAAGGACCCCGCCCATTAATACGAAGGCGAGGATCAACCGCACCTCCATCGACAGCTCTTTTGTTTTCTTTGGTTCGGCCATTATGGTATTGGGTCGAATCCACCCGCATGGAACGGGTGGCAGCGGCAAATTCGCAGCAAGCCGTGAGCGGTTCCGCGTAGCGCGCCATGCTTCTCCACGGCTTGACTCATGTATACAGAGCAGGTGGGATGAAACCGGCAGGCAGATGGCAGCAGCGGTGAGACAAACTTTCGATATCCGCGAAGTATGGAAAGAATCAAAAAGGCCATCAGGATGTACAACGTGACGCCAGCTTCGAGAGTTCCTGCCGCAGACCCGAAAATGGCGCCTCTATGGCACTGCGGCGCGGATTGATGACGATGTCCCAGCCATGAGGGAATTCCGAGCGGGTCATCCGGACAGCCTCGCGCATCCGCCGTCGTATACGATTGCGAACATTCGATTTTCCCACCGCTCGAGGCAGCGTAAACCCAAATCGGGTTTCGATGCTGACGTCATTGCGGAGAAAGAATGCCACAAACCAAATACATTGATGCCGCCGGCCATCGGCATAGACTCTTTTGAAGTCGGCAGATCGAAGAAGGCGGACACTCTTTGGGAAAGAAAAGGGGTGGCGTTCGATTATTTTGCAGCCCGGACCGCGCGCTCATCACTAACTGTGAGCTTTTGACGTCCACGCGCCCGTCGACGGGCCAACACCGCCCGGCCATCCTTGGTTTTCATGCGCTCACGGAATCCGTGAGTTTTGGCCCGCTTGCGATTATTGGGTTGAAACGTACGTTTAGGCATCTTGTTACTCTCACTTCTGGCATTCTCGACACGTTTGGCGCAGTGCGAGCAATTCTTTACTATAGCAACACGCGGCGCCGTACGGGTCCGGGAAGTTTCGGGTACACTGAGGATTGCTCGGCGCCGGTAGACCGCGCCGGCGCACGCTGGAGTGGCGGAACTGGCAGACGCACGGGACTCAAAATCCCGCGACCTTCACT
>CAYTVP010000185.1:0-8848 GCA_964441675.1 uncultured Solibacteraceae bacterium
CCGCACAACATCTCTTTAAACGCCCTGCTCTTCGAAGATGCGTGATTGAAAACACCATCGAACATCAGCTTGAAAGACGTACCGATGGCTTCGATGTCGCGCCACGATCCGAGCTCCGGATTGACGGTGCGGTAATCCGTGATCGAGAATCCGCGATCCGAGGAATAGGGGAAGAACGGCAGAATGTGAAGCGTGCTGAAGACGGGAACTCTCCGCCGCAACAATTCCAGAAACAGGGCGAGGGCGGCAAGCGGTGACCGCCGGCGCTCCGCGCGAATCATGTCGCCGTAGGTAATCAGCACCATGTCCCGCTCAGTAAATCGCTCAGCGGTGTCGATGAACTTCTCCGATTCAATTAGTTCATCCGTCTTGTGGGCGTGGTGCACCTTGAGCAGCCGAATCAGTTCGGGCATAGCCGACCGGGCCACATGCTCGCCGTAGATCTTGTGCAGGCGGCGAAGCAGACGATCCGAGGTCTCCTTGGGGATCTCGAGCAGCGGCCGGGAAAAATCGGGCTCTTCGGTATAAGGGATTCTGCACCAAGCGGAACTCAAGCCTTTTGATCTTATCGCGCCTGCCGGCTACGCTACGCTAAGAAGTGAGCCTGTCGACGGGCAGTCGCTCGCCGGGCAACCGGCGGGAGGAAAGTCCGGTCTCCGCAGGGCGGCGTGCCGGCTAACGGCCGGGAGGATGCTCTCAAAGGGCATTCTACGGATTAGTGCCACAGAAAATATACCGCCGGGGTCCTCCGGGATCCGGGTAAGGGTGAAAAGGTGCGGTAAGAGCGCACCGCGACGCGAGTAATCGCGGCGGCAGGGTAAACCCCACGTGGAGCAAGACCAAATAGGGAAGGATGCGGCGGCCCGCCGCGTTACCACTTCCGGGTAGGTCGCTAGAGCCTCGCAGTAATGCGTGGCCCAGAGGAATGACTGTCACCGCCCTCAAGCGGGACAAAAACCGGCTTATAGTCGACAGGCTCACTAAAATTTCGAGTTCCGTGACTTTGGTCACTGCTTAAATTGCAACCGAGTTGCAAAATAAGCTCATGAAGAGCGACTTGGCAAATCCCCTGCATTCCGGTATCCGGCATCCGGCTGCGAGCACGGATGCCTTGAAGCAACCGGGCCATTGGCTGCTGGCGAGTTTGGGCAAACGCGTACTTCGCCCCGGCGGCCTGGAATTGACCAGGCAACTCATCAAACACCTCGCGCCTTCCGATGCCGATACTGTCGTCGAATTCGCGCCGGGTCTCGGCGGCACGGCCCGTATTACGCTGGCCAAACGTCCGATTAGCTATGTTGGTGTAGAGCGAGATCAAGCTGTGGCTCACCGGCTCCAGCAAGAGTTGGGGAGCCCCACCGTGCGCTTCGTTACCGCATCGGCGGAATCGACTCAACTGGAGTCAAACTCTGCGAGCGTTGTGTATGGAGAGGCGATGCTATCAATGCAAACGCCCGAGCAAAAGCGCCGCATCACCGCGGAAGCATTCCGGCTCCTGAAACCAGGCGGCCGCTATGGAATCCACGAACTTGCTCTACGGCCGGACGATATCGGCGATGCCGCGCGCAAGGACCTAGAACGGGAAATGTCGATGAATATCCACGTCGGCGTAAGGCCCGCTACTCGGGCCGAGTGGCGGCAACTTCTGGAGGAAACCGGCTTCCATATCGAATGGGACACGCTAGCTCCGATGCATCTCCTCGAACCAGGACGCTTGTTGCGCGATGAGGGACTCTCTGGCGTAGTTCGAATCGCCTTCAACATACTGCGCAAGCCGGCCGCCCGGCGGCGCGTTCTCTCGATGCGGAGAATCTTCCGCAAGCACGCCTCTCACCTGAGCGCAATCGCGATCGTCGCCGTAAAACCATCATAGTAGCCATTCCCATTTAGCTGGAGAACACGCTACGATGACGTCCGGCATTCGCAAAGATGGGAAGGAACCACTGGCTCAGCGCAACTTGCTGCCTGATTGCGACAGCATCAGGGCAGTCGACTTTACCGGGTACTCAACCGTTGACATCGAATCGCGATTTCGCAGTGGATATGGTCGAAGGCATTCATCGATACCTCGACGCCGCGCAGCGTGAAGCACCAGTAAAACGTGCAGGGCTTTGGAACCGAAATTTCGAATCAGCGGATGGGTACGAGCGGTCCGTCGCCAAGAATCGGGAACATCTTAAGAAGATCATTGGCGCAGTTGACCCGCGGGTACCCTTCAAATCCATTGAGCTTAAGGGTACGAAGGCGGTTGGTCCGCTCATTGCCTCGATCAAGCAGTATAAGGTTTACACGGTTACGTGGCCAGTCCTCGAAGGCGTAACGGCGACGGGGCTTTTATTAGATCCAGCCGGATCGCCTGTCGCACGAGTTGTTGCGGTTCCAGACGCAGATTGGTCTCCGGAAATGTTGACCGGCCTCGCTCCCGGAGTCGATCCTTCCGCACAGTTCGCGCGCCGGCTTGCGGAGCAGGGGTGCCAAGTTCTAGTGCCCGTCATCATCGACCGTAACGATACGTGGTCCGGAATTCCGGGAATCCGCCTTACCAACCAGCCGCACCGCGAGTGGATATATCGAATGGCCTTTGAGATGGGCCGGCACATCATCGGCTATGAAGTGCAGAAAATTATGGCTGCCGTGGATTGGTTTTCCGCCGAGAATCGCACTGCTGCATTCCCGATCGCCGTCGCTGGTTACGGCGAGGGTGGACTTTTGGCGCTTTACAGTGCTGCCATTGATCCTCGAATCAGCACTACGCTGGTCAGCGGTTACTTTGACGCCAGAGAAGCTCTCTGGAGAGAACCGGTATATCGAGACGTTTGGGGTCTGGTACGAGGCTTCGGCGATGCGGATCTGGCTAGCCTGATTGCCCCTCGATCCTTAGTCGTCGAAGCAAGCCGGGCGCCCAAAGTAGAAGGTCCGCCAACCGCGACTAAGGAACGGAACGGCGCCACGCCGAATGGCCGCATTGAAACGGCAGATATTAACTCCGTTGAAGCGGAGATCGAACGGGCGCGTCCTTTTTTCGAGGCGCTAAAAGTCGGCCATCAATTACACTTCGTTGCCAATAGTAGAGGCACGGGTCTGCCCGGGTCAGAGGAAGCGCTCAGTCGATTTTTGAGATCCATGGGCGTGAAGACGAAATTGCAGCCTTCTTCCCCTGCACCGCAGGACGCCCGTTCCGGGTTTGATCCTTCGGCACGATTGCAGCAGCAGGTTGACGAGTTGGTTGGTCATGTACAGAAACTTGTGCGCCAATCTCCGAAGCGGCGTGCCGAATTCTGGTCAAGAGCGGATACCTCCTCGCCGGAACGTTGGAAAGAGAGCACCGAGTTCTATCGCAATTACGTTTGGGACGAAGTAATTGGCCGCATGCCCGCGGCGACATTGAAAGCCCACCCGAAGACTCGCCTGATCCTGGACGAGCCGAAATATCGAGGCTACGAAGTTGTCCTGGATGTTTGGCCGGACGTTTTCGCGTATGGCATCTTACTTGTGCCTAAGGATATAAGGCCGGGGGAACGGCGACCAACGGTTGTTACTCAGCATGGTCTCGAAGGCCGTCCGCGCGACCTCGCCGATCCAACGATCGACTCCCCTTACTACCACCAATTCGCGGTGCGGCTGGCCGAAGAAGGGTTTGTCACTTTCTCGCCGCAGAACCCCTACATTGGGCAGGACCGGTTCCGGCTGATTCAAAGGAGGGCGCATCCTTTGAAGCTTTCGCTTTTCTCCTTCATCCTGGGACAACACGATCGCATCCTGGACTGGCTGAGTAATCTGGAATTCGTCGATACCGAAAGAATTGGATTTTACGGACTTTCCTACGGAGGCAAGACGGCTGTTCGCGTTCCTCCCCTACTGAATCGGTACGCTCTTTCGATTTGTTCCGCCGATTTCAACGAATGGGTTTGGAAGACTACTAGCGTCGACTCGAAATATAGCTACATGCTGACCGGCGAATACGACATGATTGAGTTCGACTTCGGAAACGTCGTGAACTATTCCGATCTGGCAAATCTGATGGCTCCCCGGCCCTTCATGGTTGAGCGCGGTCATTTGGATGGTGTCGCGCCCGACGAATGGGTGGCCTATGAGTTCGCCAAAACCCGGTTTTTCTACGACACCAGGATGAAGATGCCGGATGCAGTCCGAATCGAGTTTTTTTCCGGCCCTCACACCATCAATGGAAAAGGCACTTTTGAATTCTTGCGATATCACTTGAAGTGGCCGCAATAACCAGACGATATCGCTGATGCTGAGATAGCCTGAGGATTGGCGCTCCTAATCAATGCACAGAACCTCGAAAAATCCTTCGGATCGTTGTCTCTGTTCCGCGACGTCTCACTGACTATCTCGGAAGGCGATCGAATCGGACTCATCGGTCCGAACGGGTCGGGTAAATCCACGCTTCTCGAAATTCTGGCGGGATTGCAAGCTCCCGATCACGGAGAGGTTGTCACTCGCAAACGTGCTCGGATGAGTTATGTCGCGCAGGATTCGAAATTTGCGGCGAGTCGGACGGTCCGCACGATTATCGCTGATTCTTTTGACCGTGCCGATGGTCTTGAAACCGATCGTGATGCGATCTGTTCCGTGACATTAGGCCGCGCCGGTTTCGTCGACGTCAATGTTGAGGCTGCATCGCTTTCAGGCGGCTGGCGGAAGCGTCTGGCAATCGCAGAGGCACTCGTCACTTCGCCGGACATTTTGCTCCTCGATGAGCCGACGAATCATCTCGATCTCGCAGGCATTGACTGGCTGGAGGAAATCCTCGCGGAAGCGCGCTTCACCTGTCTTGTCGTCAGCCACGATCGTTACTTTCTCGAGAATGTGGCAAATGTAATGATGGAATTAAATCGAGCCTATCCCAATGATGTTCTTCGCGTTTCGGGCAACTACAGCGTATTCCTCGAAAAGAAGGCAGAGTTTTTGCACGCCCAAACGCTTAGACAGGATGCGTTGGAAAATCGGGTTCGCAGAGAGATGGAGTGGCTGCGCCGCGGCCCGAAGGCACGCACGACAAAATCGAAGGCTCGCATCGACCAAGCGAACAAGCTGATCGACGAGCTGGCCGATCTGAGGTTTCGTACCAGCAGCGCAACCGCCGGAATCGACTTCACCGCATCCGATCGCAAAACGAAACGTCTCATTGAACTGGAAGGCGTCGCACAGCAAATGGGCGATCGCATTCTCTTTGAGAACCTCGATTTTGTGCTCACCGCGGGCACCCGCGTCGGGCTTGTGGGTCCCAATGGCAGCGGTAAGACGACGTTGCTACGCCTTCTGCGAGGCGAGTTGGCCCCTGACAGGGGCACGCTCCGCCGGGCCGATCCGTTGCGAATCGTCTACTTTGATCAGAATCGGAGGCTCGATCCGAATATCACGCTGCGCCGGGCGCTCGCACCGGACGGAGATTCCGTCGTCTATCAGAACCGTGTCATTCATGTCGCAGCCTGGGCCGCGCGTTTCTTGTTTTCAAATGAGCAGCTGGCGCAGCCCATAGCCGGCCTTTCCGGCGGAGAACGGGCCCGCGTGTTGATCGCAAAGCTTATGCTGGAGCCCGCCGACGTACTGCTGCTCGACGAGCCCACGAACGATCTCGACATTCCCACCCTCGAGATTCTGGAGGAAAGTCTGCTCGATTTCCGTGGTGCGATGGTGCTCGTCACCCATGATCGCTACCTGCTCGACCGAGTCTCCACCGTGGTTCTTGGTCTGGACGGAGAGGGCGTCGCGGAACGCTTTGCCGACTACTCCCAGTGGGACGAATGGCAGAAACGCCGCAAGGTTTCGAATGAGCCGGCGGTCGGAACGAAGACTGTTGTTGGTGCTACGGCGCCGCCCGCTAAAAAGAAACTCTCTTATCTCGATGCTCGTGACTACGAGACGATTGAGCAGCGTATTGCCGAAGCCGAGAAAGTTCTCGAGTCCGCCCGCGCCGCGCTCGAAATCCCAGCCATTTTTACGAATCCTGGAGCGCTCCAGGAAGCGGTCCAGGCAACGGAGGCGGCGCAGCATGCCGTCGACATACTTTACGACCGTTGGGCGAAACTTGAGGAACAGATTAACTAATACTGTCCATTGAACAGCGTCGGCAGCGCCTGCTTATTTTTTCTGGCTGCGATTGTCCGTACTCTGAGCGGTCGGCGCCATGTTGCGGATCGCATCGATCCGCCAGCTGCCGGAACTGCGATGCATGATGAACGTGGACCACATCTTTCGGTCGCCAATCTCATAACGGGCGTCTGCAATTGCTACATCGGCGCCAATAAACCGAATGGTCTCGACGGTGAGGGTCCGCTGTTCGCCTGCGCGCGCCGAACTGGCCAGCATACCCGGGATCATTGCGGCTTTCCCTCTACGCCACTCCCCTGTTGAAACCAGTTGATCCGCATTATCTGTAAACAAGCCACCGATCAGCTCCGGATCGCGCGCCTCGCGAGCATCCGCATACCGCTTCACCATCTCGCGAACGGCCGCCTCGTCACTAGCCCCACCAACTTGCGCGGCCGCGAACGTCGCACAGAGCAGACATAGTACAAGTCTCATTTCGACACTCAGTTTACTCCTGTGGAGCCGGCGTAGGCTGTAAGTTCCGCTATAGCCACCGGATTCCGTAGGATAGCGACATGCCATCCATTGTCCGGCCGGTGGGGAACCTCGAGCAAGCGCTGGTGGAGCTTGAAATTCTGCTGGACTCACGAGTGACGACGTCCGCGACTCAGCGCGAGCACCACAGCCATGGCGAGTCGTACCACACCGCGTACCTGCCGGATATCGTTTGCTTTCCCAAAGAAACTCGCGAGGTATCCGAGATCATGCGCGTCAGCACCCGTCATAGTATTCCGGTAATCCCCTTCGGGGCTGGAACTTCGGTGGAGGGACACGTCAACGCCATCCACGGTGGAATCGCGATCGACATGCGAGAGATGAACCGGATTCTACGGATCAGCGTCGAGGACTGTGACGCGACGGTGGAGGCGGGGGTCACGCGCCTCCAACTTGTCAAAGCTTTGAAGGATACGGGCTTGACCTTCTTTGTAGACCCAGGTGCCGACGCCACGATCGGCGGCATGGCCAGCACTCGCGCCTCCGGGACTACGGCAGTACGCTACGGCACGATGCGCGAAAATACTTTGGGTTTGGCCGTTGTGCTGGCTGATGGCCGTGTGATCCAGACGGGCGGCCGCGCCCGCAAATCCTCTGCGGGATACGACCTGACGCACCTTTTCGTCGGGTCCGAGGGAACGTTGGGCGTCGTCACCGAGGTGACTCTCCGTCTGCATCCGTTGCCTGAGGCTGTGTCCGCCGCGGTGTGCTCATTCGATACCGTTCGGGGCGCTGTGGAAACAGTGATCGAAGCAATTCAGTTGGCCGCCGGACTGGCACGCGTCGAGTTTCTGGATGACAAACAGATCGACGCGATCAACCGCTATTCGAAAATCGAATTGCCTGTGCGTCCCACGTTGTTCTTCGAGTTTCACGGCATCAGCAACCGCGAAGTGGAAGAACGTGCTCAATTGGTCCAGTCTCTCGCCACTGGCCGCGGGGGGCACGGCTTCGAATGGAGGACGAACCTCAAAGAGAGGGACGAGTTGTGGAGCGCGCGTCATAGCGCCTACTTCGCATCGCGTGCTCTGCGCCCCGGCGCGGAAGTGCTGACAACCGACGTGTGCGTCCCGATATCGAAGTTGGCGGAATGTATTGAGGAAACCAGCAATGATCTGGCGAATTTCTCGTTTCCCGCCACGATCGTCGGTCATGTGGGAGATGGAAATTTCCATGTGCTTTGTATGATCGATCCCAAGCGGCCGGCGGAGCTGGAGGAAGCCACCCGATTCTCCGAGCGCACGGTGCTGCGGGCGCTCAGAATGTCGGGGACCTGCAGCGGCGAGCACGGCATCGGAACAGGAAAGATAAAGTATCTCGCCGAAGAGCACGGCTATGGCGTCGAAGTGATGCGAACTATTAAGAAAGCTCTCGATCCTGAAAATCGGTTGAACCCCGGAAAGATCATCGATTTGCAGAACGAGCCCGCATAGTTCCGGTTTGACGTATTTGCGTCGTTGCCTGCACTATACAGGTAGAGTGACCAAACGTTATGAAGAAAATCACACCTCATCTTTGGTTCGATACTCAGGCCCGTGAAGCGGCCGAATTCTACGTTTCCCTTCTCCCCGATTCCAAGGTGACTAACGTCACTACTCTGGAAAACACGCCTTCGGGCGATTGCGACGTGGTGTCCTTTCAATTGGCGGGGCAGCCGTTCATGGCGATCAGCGCGGGACCTCATTTTCAACTCAATCCATCCGTTTCCTTCCACATCAAATGCGGCGCGAAAGAGGAAGTCGACACGGTCTGGGAAAAGCTGTCTCCCGGTGCGAAGGTCCTGATGCCGCTGGACAGTTATCCGTTCAGCGAGCGGTACGGCTGGCTTCAAGATAAGTACGGCCTCTCCTGGCAGGTGATTTCGGTTGGAGAGAATTCCATCGATCAGAAGATCGTTCCGGTCCTGATGTTTGTGGGCAACGTGGCCGGCAAAGCCGAAGAGGCCATTCAGTTCTACGCGTCGGTGTTCCAGAAAGCATCCGGCGCGACGGCTGCGGAGACGAAGGCAGATGTCCTGGCGCGCTACGGCAAAGGCGAAGAACCGGATAAGGAAGGGACGGTGCGATATGCGCACTTCTCACTTCTTGGTCAGGAGTTCGGCGCGATGGATTCCGCGCACCAGCACGACTTCGCATTCAACGAAGCGATTTCGTTCCTCGTCCCCTGCGACACGCAGGAAGAGATCGATTACTTCTTCTGGTCCAAGATGTCTGCGGACCCGAAGGCCGAACAGTGTGGC
>CAYTVP010000186.1:0-6521 GCA_964441675.1 uncultured Solibacteraceae bacterium
ACTTTCGCGTCGACACACCTGACGGCTCTCAAGCTATACGGAGCTCGGACGGAAGGCGTGCTGAATGCGGCCATGGGATTCGACGAAGAGACTCTGACACCGACCTATGTGCTCCGGACGGGCGTGCCGGGACGGTCGGCGGGGCTGGCAATCGCCAGCCGTCTGGGCTTGCCTCCACGCTTGATTGCGCGAGCGCAGGATGCGATGAGCGGCCACGAGCGCGACCTGGCGCGGTTCCTCACCGAGTTGCACTCCCAACTGGAACAAGTGGAGCAGCAAAGGAAAGATCTGGAGGCGCAGCGGAAATCCTTAGCGGGCGAGGAAATCGCGCTCTCGGAGAAGTATGAGAAGAAGCGCCGCGACCTGGAGCGCCAGGTTTCCGTGCTGATCGATACTTTGGAGCGCCGGGCCGAGGCGGCCGTCCAGGAGGTTCGTGCTTCGGCTTCCGCCCGTAAGGCGGGAGATCAGGCGCAGGTGCAAGCCGCACGCGCGGTCCGCCAGATGCGCGAGCAGGCGCAGGAGGTTCTGAAGACCGCGACGGCACCGACCGCAACGCCGGTCCTCGCCGAGGGCGTGCGGATAAAGCTGAACGGCATTCGCGAACCCGCGCGGATCCGGCGAATACTCGGCAATGGAAAGATCGAGGTCGAAGTCGGATTCGTGAAAATGCAGGTTCCCCAATCCGATGTATTGGAAGTATTACCTCCTCAGGCAGCGCGGGCAAAGCTGCCGAAGAACATCTCGTTTTCGCAAGAGCCGTCCTGGTCGCTGGCAGAACGAGAGATCAACGTCATTGGGAAGACCGCCGACGAGGCGCGCGAGGAAATTGACCGGTTTCTGGATCGGGCGGCGCTGGCAAGCGTCGAGCGAGTCCGTATTGTGCACGGCCACGGGTACGGTGTTCTTCGCCGGGCGGTCGCCGAGTTGCTTGGAACGAACCCCCACGTCGAGCGGTTCGAGGCAGCATCTCAGGGCGAGGGCGGCACAGGCGCCACTATCGCCTATCTTCGTGGATAAAGTTTACAGGGTGGATCGCGTTACAGCGTATTGAGGATCGTGTACACTTCCGCCGCGTGTCCCGCCGGCTTTACCTTGCGGAAGATTCTTGCGATCTTGCCATCCTTGCCGATCAGAAATGTGGTGCGGTCCACGCCCATGTACTTCCGCCCGTACATGCTTTTCTCTACCCATACGCCGTAATCCTCGGCTGTCTTGTGTTCCGGATCGGCCAAAATTGTGAACGGCAATTCGTACTTTGCCTTGAATTTTGCCTGGACTTTTACCGGATCGGGGGAGATCCCAAGGACCACGGTGTTCGATCGATCGAATTGCGGGATGGAATCGCGGAACTCGCACGCCTCGGTTGTACACCCCGGCGTATCGGACTTGGGGTAGAAATACAAAACGACATTCTTCCCTTTCAGGGCAGAGAGCTTCAGCGTTCCGCTGCTATCCGTCTGTAAAGAGAAGTCCGGAGCTTTGGCTCCCTCTTTTAGTTCAGCCATGGATTGTGAAAGTTATTTTACTTCGCCACGCAGCGCTGGCGCGGTGGCAGCTTCGATGGTACATTGTCGGTGTGAACTCCAGGAGTCTCCTTGTCATCGGGGCGACAGCTCTGACTTTCTTGTCCTCATCCAATTTGCTCGCCCAGGAAGGCGATGCGGAAAAGGGTAAGGAACTGTTCGAACAATGTGGTGTATGTCACAACGCCGACAGCGACGAAAAGAAGATGGGGCCGGGGCTAAAAGGGCTGTTCAAAAAAGACAAGATGATGAACGGCAAGAAGCCGACCGACGAGAATGTCATGACGGTCATTAAAGAGGGCGGAAACGGAATGCCGGCTTACGAAGAGCTGCTAACCGAAGAAGAGCGGAATCACGTGCTCGCCTATCTCAAGACGCTCTAAGTGCTTGGCAAGAGCCGAAACACCGTTTGACGCAGTCTGCGCGCCAACGCTACTCTTGTTAGAGTCGGCGTTTATCCCACACAGTATGTCCCCATCGTCTAGCCCGGCCTAGGACACCGCCCTTTCACGGCGATAACGCGGGTTCGAATCCCGCTGGGGACGCCACTTTTCAACGATTCTTTTCGAAGCTTTCCATGTCGGCAAGCATCCACTAACTTATCTAAATGTAGTCTTATGCACTCATATGTACTCCCGCCCGTTTAATGTTTGCTCGCTCGGGTTGCTCGTCCTCCTTCTGTCGAGCGGCTGCACGCAGGACAAGGCGGCCGCGCCGCCCCCACCTCCCCCCAAAGTGGAGTTTTCGATCGTAGAGAAACGTGATGTGCCGATCGTCCGGGAGTTTGTGGCCACACTGGATGGCTTCGTTAACGCAGAAATTAAGGCGCAGGTGTCAGGATACCTGATCCGGCGGAATTACCAGGAAGGCGTTTTCGTTCGCAAGGGTACGACGTTATTCGAAATCGATCCCCGCCCATTCGAAGCCGTTTTGAACCAGGCCAAGGCACAGCAGCAGCAAGCCAGTGGAAATGTCCGGCGGGCGGAAGGCGATCTGGAAGTGGCTCTGGCACAGCAGTCCAAGAGACAGCTCGACGTGAAGAGGTATACGCCACTCGCCAAGACAGCGGCGATTAGCCAGCAGGAGCTCGATGATGCGATACAGGCCAACCGGGCGGCGGGCGCTACCGTGGCCGCGTCGCAGGCCGCGATAGAGGCCGCGAAATCGGCGGTTGCCGCTGCCGAAGCCAACGTCCACACGGCCGAGCTTCAACTGAGCTTTACGCGCGTCGTTGCTCCGATCGATGGCATCGTGGGTATCGCGCAGGCACAAGTGGGCGATCTTGTCAGTCCCGCGGGGCAATCCTTGACTACGATGTCCACGTTGAATCCGATCAAGGCCTACTTTACGGTAGCCGAACAGCAGTACCTGGCGTACAACCGCGATCTTGCTCGCGGCGAGCGCCAATCGGCGGACAAAATGGTGTTCGATCTGGTGCTGTCGGACGGCAGTATGTACTCGCGTAAAGGAAAATTTTTCGCCGTCGACCGGCAAGTAGATGTGGGAACCGGAGCACTCCGCCTGGCGGCTATTTTTCCCAACCCCGACAATCTCCTGCGGCCCGGTGAGTTTGCGCGTGTTCGCGCAGTAGTGAATACGGAGCGCGGAGCGCTGATGGTGCCGCAGAGGGCAGTGACGGAAATTCAAGGGACTTATCAAGTGGCTGTCATCGGGCAGGATAATAAAGTCTCCATCCGTCCCGTAAAGTTAGGAGAGCGTCAAGGTCCGAAATGGATCGTACGCGAGGGACTGAGCCCTGGGGAGAGGGTGATCGCCGAAGGTACGCAGAAGGCGCGCGACGGGCAGGTCGTCGAGCCGACTCCGCACAAAGCACGGGAGATCGAATAGGCCGCCGCTCCAGCCTCGACCTCCATGGCGAAATTCTTTATCGGGCGTCCCACGGTTGCCATCGTGATCTCGATCGTGATGACGATCATCGGCGCCATCTCTCTAATCAGTCTTCCAGTAGCCCAATTCCCCAATATCGTTCCGCCTGAAATCAACATCACGGCGAACTACGTGGGCGCCGACGCGCTAACCGTGGAACAATCTGTTGCCACGCCGATTGAACAGCAGATGAGCGGCGTCGACAACATGAACTACATGTTTTCGACGAATGCGAACACGGGGCAAATGCAGCTTCGCGTAAACTTTGCTGTCGGAACCGATCCAAACACAGACCAAATCCTGGCCCAGATGCGACAAACGCAGGCTGCCTCGCAGCTGCCCTCCGACGTCGCTCAGTACGGTGTCACGGTGGTCAAAAGTCCCTCGGCGCCGCTGATTTTGTTTGCGCTGTATTCTCCCAATGGCAGCTATGACAGTGTCTTCCTCGCCAACTATGCCTACATTAACCTCGTTGATCGGCTGACGCGCGTTAAGGGAGTCTCGCAGGTCAATATTTTCGGTGCCGGGCAGTACGCAATGCGCTTTTGGGTGAAGCCGGATCAGCTGGCGAAGCTCAATATTACGGTCAACGAGATTGTTTCCGCCCTGCGCAGCCAGAATACAGTGAATCCGGCCGGCACCATCGGCGGCGAGCCCATACCGTTGGGGCAGGAGTTTACCTATGCGGTCCGCGCGCAGGGGCGTCTGGTAGACGAGGCCGAGTTCGGAAACATCGTTCTCCGGGCCAACCCCGACGGGTCCATCGTGCGTCTACGGGACGTTGCCCGGATCGAGTTGGGAGCGCAGACCTACGCAGTGGGTTCGCGCTTCAACGGTCAACCATCGGCGGTGCTTGCCGTATACCAGCTTCCCGGCACCAACGCTCTCGATACTGCCCAAGGCGCGAAGGACCTGATGGCAGAGCTGAAGCAAACCTTTCCGCAAGATCTGGATTACGGGGTTGCGCTCGACACGACTTTGGCGGTATCGGCGGGCATGAAGGAAATCGTCACAACGCTTTGGGAAGCCATTATTCTCGTCATCATTGTAGTCTTCATCTTTCTGCAAAACTGGCGTGCCACGCTCATCCCGCTGCTGGCGGTTCCGGTGTCGCTGATTGGCACCTTCATGCTATTTCCGCTCCTTGGCTTTTCGGTAAATACGCTGTCTCTGTTCGGGCTTGTACTGGCGATTGGCCTGGTGGTGGACGACGCGATTATCGTTGTCGAAGCGGTGGAGCATCACATCGAAGAGGGGATGTCGCCTCGAGAAGCCACGGCAAAGGCCATGGATGAGGTATCGGGTCCTGTCGTCGCCATCGCGCTGATCTTGACCGCCGTGTTTTTACCGACAGCGTTTATTCCTGGTATTACCGGCCGCCTGTACCAGCAATTCGCTGTGACTATTGCGGTGTCGGTGATCATTTCGGCATTCAACGCGCTGAGCCTCAGTCCGGCGCTTTCGGCGATGTTGCTGCGGCCCCGGAAAACTGTCAGAGGCCCGCTTGGAGCTTTCTTCCGGTGGTTCAACCGCGTCTTTGATCGCGCGAACAACGGATACATTAATGTCTCGCGCGGGCTGATCCGGAAATCGGCTCTGGGGGTTGCGATCTTATTGGCATTCTCGGGCGCCGCGTTGTTTATGGGCAGCCGCCTCCCTGGCGCTTTCCTGCCGGAGGAAGACCAGGGGTACATGTATGCGTCGATCACCCTGCCGCCCGCGGCATCGCTCCAAAGAACGGATGCGGTAGCCCGGTCGGTCGAACAAATTCTGAAAGACATTCCGGGCGTACGAGGTTACGCAACCATTCTCGGGTTCGATCTTCTGTCCCTGGTTCAGGCTTCGTACAACTGTTTCTTTTTTATCAGCCTCGATCCGTGGGAAGACCGCAAATCTCAGGAAGAGCAGTTCAAGGCAATTCAGAATCGAATTAATCGGGAACTATCCCAGCGCCCGGAGGCGGTTGCCTTTGCCTTCTCCCCGCCGGCCATTCAGGGTATCGGTACGTCCGGCGGCGTCACGATGATGCTGCAGGATCGCACCGGGCGCGAGCCCGCGTTTCTAGCTGAAAATCTGGATCGCTTTCTTGCCGAAGCCCGCCGGCGCCCCGAGCTTGCCTCCGTCACTTCCAGTTGGAGGGCCACGGTTCCTCAAGTGTTCATTGACGTCGATCGCGACAAGGTATTGAAGCAAAGTGTAGACCTTGCCGAGGTGTATCGTACGCTTCAGTGTTTTATGGGTGGCGTGTTCGTGAACTATTTCAACCGGTTTGGCCGGCAGTGGCAGGTTTACGTTCAGGCTGAGGGTGATTACCGGACGGAGGCGGCAAACGTCGGTGAGTTCTACGTACGGAACAGCCAGGGAAAATCCGTTCCGATTGCGTCGCTGATTCGCATCGAGAACCGAAGCGGGCCGGAATTCACGAATCGGTTTAATCTGTACCGGTCTGCGCAGATCAATGTCGGAGCCGCGCCCGGCGTCAGCTCCGCTCAGGCAATGTCGGTAGTCGAGGATGTGTTCGCAAAGACAATGCCGCCTGAGATGGGCTTCGACTATATGGGCATGTCATTCCAGGAGCGGGAAGCGCAGCGCGGCGTATCGCCGTCGGTAGTCTTCGCGTTCTCGGCATTGTTCGTATTTCTGATCCTGGCGGCTCTCTACGAGAGCTGGAGTCTGCCGTTCAGTGTCCTGCTGAGCGTGCCGGTGGCCGTATTCGGTGCTTTTGGCGCGCTGCTCGCGCGTCAGCTTGAGAACAACGTCTACGCTCAGATCGGGCTCGTCATGCTAATCGGCCTGTCTGCGAAAAACGCCATCCTGATCGTCGAGTTCGCCAAGATGAAGTACGAGCAAGGCGTGCCTCTGATCGATGCAGCTCTCGAGGGGGCCCGCCTGCGTCTTCGTCCGATTCTGATGACATCGTTCGCATTCATACTGGGCTGCGTTCCGCTATGGATTGCAAGCGGGTCGGGAGCGGTGGCGCGGCGTGTCATGGGGACGGCTGTGATTGGAGGCATGCTTGCCGCGACAATCCTTGCCGTTTTCCTGATTCCGATGCTGTTCTACCTGGTGGAGCGGTACGTAGCCCGTCGTCCTCTTGTGCCGGCAGCAGCA
>CAYTVP010000186.1:6531-8793 GCA_964441675.1 uncultured Solibacteraceae bacterium
ATTTGCGCGGCAGCGGCCGCTGTCCTTTTGTTGAATGGATGCCGTGTCGGACCGAACTATCAGCGCCCGAATGTGACGGTGCCTCCGGAGTTCCGGAATCAGAAGGCGGCCGAGCAGGCATCGCTGGCCGACATGCCCTGGTGGGAAGTCTTCAAGGATCCACGTCTGCAAGAGCTGATCCAAACAGCGCTCACGAATAACTACGACCTGCGCACGGCAGTCACCCGCATCGACCAGGCTCACGAAATTGTCGCCCAGGCACGATCGCAGTACTTTCCTTTTGTGGATTATGGCGTCGAAGGGGGCGTAAACAAGCCTGCGTTCGCGGGGCTTGCGTTGGCGATTCCAGCCCGCACTTATATGCGTGGAGCGCTCTCGATGTCCTGGGAGGCAGATCTCTGGGGCCGCATCCGGCGCAGTAATGAGGCTGCGCTGGCGCAGTTGCTGGGACAGGAAGAAGCGCGGCGGGCGGTACTGTTATCCCTGGTCAGTCAGGTTTCGCAAGCCTACTACGGCCTTCTCGGATTGGATCTTCAACTCGAGATTGCCCGAAAGAATCGCGATGCCTTCCACAAAAGTTTCGACATCTTCGACCAACGGTTCCAGGCCGGCGTAGTCTCCCGGCTGGAAACCGCTCGTGCCGAGGCTGCGCTTGCCACCGTCAGCGCCGCGATTCCCGAGCTGGAACGCCAGATCGTTATTCAGGAGAATCTAATCCACACGCTTCTGGGACAGAATCCTGCTGCTGTTCCACGCAGTGCAAAGCTTCTGGAGCAGCAGATGCCGCCCGAGATTCCGGCAGGCCTTCCCTCCACGCTGCTCGAGCGTCGTCCCGACATCCGGCAGGCCGAGGCGGCAATCCAGCAGGCAAATGCCCAGATAGGAGTGGCCACTGCCAATTTCTTCCCGCGGATCGGATTGACGGCTTTGTTCGGACGGCTCAGCTCGCCGCTGTACGACATCGTCAAAGGGACCGGCACGACTTATAGTGCGCTTGCCACGATGTCCGGACCGATTTTTCAGGGCGGCAATCTAAGGGCGGCGAAGCGTCAGGCTGTGGCCCAGTGGCGCGAGAGCCAGCTTGCCTACCAGAAGACGGCCCTGACAGCATTCCGCGAGGTTGCCAACGCGTTAATCTCGCGGGAGAAGTTGGAACTGGTCCGCCAGGAGCAGGAGCGGGCGGTTACCGCGTATGAAGTGTCCGTGGATGTTGCGACCCAGCGATATCTTGCCGGGCTGGCCAGCTATCTGGACGTGCTGACCGCGCAGCAGGAGTTGTTTCCTGCCGAGACGTCTCTCGCCCAAACGCAGATTCAGCAGCGGCTGATCATAGTGCAGCTCTATATGGCATTGGGTGGAGGTTGGAATATCCAGGATCCGAACTGGACGAATCCGGCGTCAGTAGCTGCGCAGCCGCCAGCGGCTTCGGCCAAACCGTAAAAAAAACTCAACCCTTCCATCTGCGCCAGAAGGTATTTACCATGGAGGCACCATGGTGAGAGCCCTTCTTTTAACGACTGCCGCGGCCGCGATCGGTTTCGCGCAAAACAATCCAATGGCCGCCGATACCAAGGCGCTGTATGAGATCACTCGGGACTATATTCTGAGATCCGCGGAAAAAATCCCGGACGACCTTTACAGCTTTCGCCCCGTTCCGGAGGTGCGCAGCGTGGCGGAGCTGTTCGGTCACATCGCGGAAGACCAGTATGTTTTCTGTTCTCCCGTAAAGGGCGAGCCCTCGCCGGCGGTGAAGATTGAGAAAGTGAAGACATCCAAGTCCGATCTCACCGCGGCTCTCAAGGAAGCTTTCGCCTATTGCGATACGGCATACGCTAAGGCGACTGACGAAAGCCTGAGCGCTATGGTCGACTTCTTCGGAAAGAAGCGAACCAAGAGTGGCGTCCTGAACTTCAATTCGATTCACAACTACGAACACTATGGCAATTTGACGACGTATATGCGGATCAAAGGCATCGTCCCGCCATCGAGCGAGAAGAAGTAGCGATCCCGGGGAGCGAGGGGCGGCTCCGGACGCGCGAGGCGCCCGAAGCCGTGTGGTCCTAAAACGAAAAGCCGATGTTTTCGCCGCCGCTTGTGGCGATATGGCAGCTGTTCGCGTCTCCAGTCACCAGTGCGAAGCCCGGATTGGACGAGCCGCCGCTGGTAGTGAAGCGCGACGTGCAGGCGGCCGCGCCGTCCGTGGGTGTTGCGGTAAGCGAATAGACACGGCCGACCGTCAGATTCAGGATCCGCAGGTTGGTG
>CAYTVP010000187.1:0-8778 GCA_964441675.1 uncultured Solibacteraceae bacterium
ATAAAGTGCGGGAACTTCATCGGGTCGCGCACTTTATCCGCAGTCAGAAACGGCTTCCGGATTCCGGCTTACGCGACAATCATATGCAGTGGGATTTCTGGACCAACAATCCGGAAACCGCACACCAGGTCACTTATCTGATGGGCGAGCGTGGCCTGCCCCGTAGTTGGCGCCAAATGAACGGCTATGGCTCGCACACCTATATGTGGGTAAACGCCGCGGGCGTGAAATGCTGGGTCAAATATCACTTCCATACCAATCAGGGCATGGCGTTTTTTTCAAACAAGGAAGCCAGCGCCATGTCCGGAGCCGATGCGGACTTCCATCGCCGCGACTTGTTCGAGGCCATCAAACGCGGCGAGTTCCCCAGTTGGACATTGTCTGTCCAGGTGATGCCTTACGAGGACGCAAAGACCTACCGCATAAATCCCTTCGACCTTACCAAGACCTGGCCGCACAAGGATTACCCATTGATCAAGGTCGGTGTGATGACCCTGAATCGCAACCCGGAAAATTTCTTTGCGCAGATTGAACAAGCTGCCTTTTCGCCCGGCAATACGGTGCCCGGCATCGGTCTTTCGCCCGACAAGATGCTTCTGGGGCGGGCCTTTGCTTATAACGACGCCCAGCGAAACCGGATCGGCGCCAACTTTCACCAGCTTCCGGTTAATCAGCCCAAGGTACCTGTCAATACATACATGATTGACGGCCCGATGAACTACCACCACACGGGCAGTGCCCCGGTCTATGCGCCGAACAGCGGCGGGCGCCCATGGGCCGACGAAACAGGACCAGCCGGCGAGGGCTGGGAGGCGGATGGCGCAATGACGCGGCAGGCCTACACGCTGCGGCCCGATGACGATGATTTCAGCCAGCCAGGCACCCTGGTTCGCGACGTGTTCAATGACGATCAACGTGCGAAACTCATCGACCAGGTTGCTGGAAGTCTGCTTGGAGGGGTGCGTGAACCGGTGTTAAGCCGAGCCTTCGATTACTGGAAGAGTATCGATGCCGATGTCGGTCGCCGGATCGAAGAGAAAGTCCACGCCGGGGCAGCGCCTCAGCCTGCCGAGGGAATGGGCGAGGGCTGATATATTTGCGGTGCCCGCCTCGCAACGCTGGTGGCGGGCACACCAACCTACCGACGGCCTTTTGAACGCAGCCACGCCACCGTGCGCCTGCAACCATACGATGCAACGAGGGTTCATGTACAAGGCGGGAGGCAACTTGTGTTCGAAAATGGCGTCGCTGTTCTCGACTGGCTGGGTATCATTGCGTTCACGATAACCGGAGCACTGGTCGCTTCGCGTAGCCGGATGGATGCAGTAGGTTTCGTGCTATTGGGAACTGTGACCGGTATCGGAGGCGGAACTGTCCGCGATCTCCTTCTCGATATTCATCCAATCCTGTGGATCGAGCATCCCCAGTATCTGGCGGTGTGCATCTGCGTATCGCTTATCGTTGTCTTTACCGCTCATCTTGCTCACTCGCGCATGCGGTTGATTTTGTGGGCGGATGCCGTCGGACTTGCTTTGTTTGCTACAGCAGGGGCGGAGCGCGCGATCGGTGTTGGCACGTCGCCATTGGTGGCAGTTGTCATGGGCGTGATCACGGCCTGCTTTGGAGGGATCATCCGTGACCTGCTCGGACACGAGCGCTCCATCATTTTTTCGTACGAAATCTATGTCACTGCGGCGATGGGTGCCGCGACCGCTTGCGTCTTCCTCAACAATCTTGGACTTTCCCGGGAAATCACCGTCACCGCTGGCGTGTCGACTGGTCTTGCTTTGCGCGCAGGCGCATTACTTTGGGGTTGGTCGCTGCCGCACTATCATCCGCGCTCACCAAACCAGAGCTGAGTCATAGCTATGACCGCAACAACTCACTTAGACCGGCTACGTGAGATCAAACAATAAGACGGTGTAATTCTTATCTGTCAGAGTATTCTCGATGGTGGGCCAAACCTTCTGATGAATGTCACTCGCCACCCACTTTTTGCGCAGTTCTTCACTATCGTAGGTAAGAATAAATCGATAGTTGACGCCCGCGGCTGCCTTGCCTTGCAGCGCTGACCGCAGCTTAATAATCTTCACATCGCGATAGCCTGGATGTTTGACGGCCGCCGGTTTGAAGATGGTCTGAAAATTATTCAGCATCTCCTTCTCCTTGGCCGGATCTACACTAAGGTCGACATGAAGTTGAATTCCCGGAGACGATGCCGCAGCCGTTGGAACTGTCGCCGCGCCTACGGCAATTAGCGTCTTGAGATAGTTTCGTCGTCGCATCCGGACGATCATCGTATCGCAATCCGGCTGTGGCGCGTGTAAGAGAGTCGATCTCTGGCGGC
Organism: uncultured Solibacteraceae bacterium; assembly: GCA_964441675.1. GTDB lineage: Bacteria > Acidobacteriota > Terriglobia > Bryobacterales > Bryobacteraceae > JAPKYZ01. Next base: position 2,348 of record CAYTVP010000187.1, read on the forward strand.
TAGTCACGCTCCCAGAACGCCGGAGGCTCAATGTTCAACGCCCTCAAGTAGACGTAACCCTGGCCGCGATGGTGAATTTCGTTTTCGATCGCATAGGTGATCGTATCGGTCCCACTCCCCTCCCACATCCCGAAAGCCTTATCGACTTCGGTAAAACGTTTCGGCGGAATCGTTTCCCAGATTTTGTCGATTGCGGAGGTCGCCTCGTCCCAACGGCGCAACAAGTCGGCTTTGGTCTTCGGCAGTTCTAAATCGCTCGATTTCCACTCGCCCGTAGCCACGCCGTGAACAATCGGCTCAGCCATTTTCAGAAACTCCAAGGTAAGTTGTGCGAACGGTCGCATGCCGCCCACAGAGAACTGGAAGAGCTGTTCTTCGGGAAACGTTTCAATCACTTTTCGTGTCAATCGCCGGTTTGCTTGCCATTGGCGGAGAAGTCCGTCCGCAGCCAAGACCGGAGTGTCGTTGTTGTTTGCCATTTCGCCTCCTTCACAATACGATGCCGCTTGCCATCAAGCGGAGTTTAGTTTGAGTCCGGCAGGGATGTCTCCTTCCGGCTTGATAAAAGCGGTGACGGCTGCTGCGAGAAGGAGAATGAGTCCCGCTGCCTGGATCAGCGTTCCGAGTCCGACCGTTGCTTTGAGATAGCCCGCTGTAGTGGCAATGATCCCACCGGCCAGAACGCCGGCGCAGTTGAGAATCCCGAAGCCCGTAGATCGAAGAGATTCGGGAACAATCTGGCACAGAACCGGCATGGCATTCGCATCGAAGATGCCGCGGCCGAGGCCGAATACCGCCAGCGCGGCAACCACCAGCGTCATCGAACCGGAGAATCCGGAAAGAAAAAGGCAGGGCGCCGCGGCCGCCAAACCGAGCCCCTGTGTCCAGACACGTCCGCGCCGGTTGCCGGCTGACCAAAGATCTGCCAATGAGCCGCCCGCGAGAATGCCGATCGCGCTGCCGATCTGCAGCCAGAAAGTAGCGGAAAATCCGGCTTCTGTCAGCGAAAGCTCGAAGCGTTCAAACAAGTACAGCGGCATCCAGGTGTAAATAAGCCAATTCGCAGCCGACGTGGCAACGAAGACAAACAGGAGAGCCCATAAGGCTGGTATGCGGAGCAAGCGGCGCAGAGAAGATCCAAAGGGCGTGAGCGCGCTGCCTTCCACTCTTGGTGTCTCGCGGATGAGCTTCGGTAGAAACGCCGAATAGCAAAGCCCCACCACGCCGAGAATGATAAACGCAGTCCGCCAGCCAAAATTCTCCCCGATCCAGCCGCCGCCCACCCCACCAAGAATGGAGCCCGCATAGATCCCGCTGTAGTGCAGCCCCGTTGCTTTGGCGCGAGTGGATTCCGGATGATGTCCGGCAATCAAAGCCAGCGCCGCGGGCAGATAGAACGCCTCGCTTGCGCCCATCAGTGCGCGCGCGCACAAGAGCTGCGTCAGGTTGCGTACCTGACCGGTGAGAAACGTGACGACGGACCAGAGAGCCAGGCTGGCAACTAACAATTTCTTCCGGCCGTATCGATCGGCGAGATATCCGGTGACCGGGCTCACGATTGCGTACACCCAAAGAAACGACGAGCTTGTCCACCCGAGTTGCGCATCCGTTAAACCAAGGTCTTCGCGAAGCAATGGAAACAGCGAGAAGATTACTTGCCGGTCGAGATAGTTCAACAGCCCGACCAGCCAGAGAGCCGCTACCAGCTTCCAGCGATAGCTCATGATTCGAGAAAGCCGGCCTGCTGTAGCTCGTGGCGGAGGTCCCGCTCCTGCTCATCCGTCAACGGTCTGCGCGGAGGTACACATACGCCGCAATCGATTCCTTGCCACGCGAGCACCTTCTTCAGGGCAGGAAACAGAGGATAGGTGAGTCCAATGGAGATTAGCTCGTTGATCCGATCCTGCAGCCGCTTCGCTTCGGCCCAGTCGCCAGCTAAGGCAGCATTGTAAAGAGAGACGAATAGCTCGGGTGCGATGTTGTAGAAGCTGCCGATACCGCCGTCAGCGCCCATCAGCATTCCCGCGGCGAATGCTTCGTCCCTGCCGTTGAAGACTACTTTACCCGACTGTTTGATCCGCGACAAAGTATAGAAATTGAAATCAGTGAACTTCAAGCCTGCAACGTTCGGGATGGCGCATAGCTCCGCAAGCTGAGAATAAGTCCGAATCGCGGGAGCAACTTCCGGGAAAAAATAAACCAGCAGCGGCACGGGCGATGCCGCGGCGAGCTCTTCATAGTAAGTTTTGAGTTCGGAAAACCCGTACGGGCCGGCAGGCGGCAGGCTGCTGACGGCAGTTGCTCCCGCAGCGCCTGCGTGCTTCGCCAGGCGAATCGCGTCGGAGGTAGCCAACGCTCCCACATGGATGACGACAGCTTTTTCGGAAGGAGAATGCCGGATCGCCGCGGTCGTCAGACGCTCACGCAACTCGAGCGGCAGAAGCAAACCTTCGCCTGTGTTTCCCGCGACGTAGATTCCGTGGCATCCGGCGCGATAGATACGCTCGAGCAACTTAGCCACGGCATCTTCATTCAATGCGCCGGCGGCTGTGAGTGGTGTGACCAGAGCGGGCAGGACGCCGCGCAGATTTGCATGGGACATGGCGATCAATTGTTGCTCCGGATCCAGGAAGTGTCGAAACTGGCGAGAACAAGAGCCTCGGTTTGAAATGAATTGGCTCCAGGTGAACCGCGTTCATAGAAGCAATGGATCGTGCCGTCGCTATCGACCGCAAGGTCGGAATAGCCGGCCCATCCTGGCTCCAATACACGTTTCGCCGCCCATGTCTTCCCGTCATCAAGGCTCAGCTGAATTGTCAGATTCTTCCGGTCCCGGCTCTTACCGGGATCTTCCGGGCCGTTCGTTTTCGCAAGATTGTCGGGGTTTGAGAACACCAGGCGACTGCCTCCCAGACTGACGATACTGGCAAAGCAGATCGGCTCGAGGAGCTGGCGATCGAATCGAGGCGCCGACCAGTTCGTAGCACCATCAGGACTGGTGACGATCACTCGCCGATTCTCTCTCGATTCCGTACGTACATTCAACAGAACACCGCCATCGGAAAGCTGCGCGGCTGCTGTTTCATTGGGAAAGATGAACTTCGGAGTATCCGGAACGGCAATGCTGCCGCGATGCCAGGTTTTGCCACCGTCATCTGAGTAAATCGTGGATGTGACCGAAGGTCTGTGTGCGTGACCGCCTGTGCCGGTCGAAAGCCAGACAGGAACCAGCAGCCGTCCGTTGCGCAGCTGAATGCCATGGCCCGGTCCCGTTGCTAACACTTTCCAGGCGTACTCCGGACGGAAACGATCGAAGGATGCCGTGATTTCGACGGGCGTCGAGAAGGTTACGCCATCATCGTCGCTCCGCATGTAGAAGGCACGCATGTACTCGAGACAAAACAGAAAGTGGACGACGCCATTCTGCCGGTCGACGATTGCCACGGGATTGTTATAGGTGACATCTTCCGGATTCGCCAGCTTTTGCGCTAGTGCAACCGGATTCTTCTGCTTTGGTCCGTCCACCCGGGCGATGACCTGCATGGGCGACCACGTCTGCCCCTTGTCCGTGCTGCGCCGCAGCACTATGTCGATCGGTCCCCAATCGCCGCGCTTGCTCTTCCGCGCTTCCGCATAGGCCAGAAGCGTACCTTTCGGCGTGGCAACGATCCCAGGGATACGAAACCATTCGTAGCCCGCGGTGCCGGACTCGAAAACTTCCACTTGAGTCAACGCGGCGGATAGCGAACTGCCGATCACGGCAAGAGCGAGGATTCGGTTAATCATCACGAGCTAGTCGATTTTACTCGAACAATAATGTGCGCGATGCAAGAAGCAAGAATTTCCTTGCGCACGCGGCTCGGTATCGTAGTGGAATGCCCAACATAATCGGAAACGAAGAACTACAGAAGTTGGACGCATACTGGCGGGCCTCGAACTATCTTTCGGTTGGCCAGATTTATCTGATGGAGAATCCTCTTCTTCGCGAACCGCTACGCAAGGAGCACATTAAACCACGACTGCTGGGACATTGGGGCACAACTCCGGGACTCAATCTTCTCTACGTTCACTTCAACCGCCTGATCAAGAATCACGATCTGAATGCCATTTACATTACCGGTCCAGGCCACGGCGGTCCGGCGCTGGTGGCGCAAACTTATCTCGAAGGTACCTACTCGGAGGTCTACTCGAATATCTCGTGCGACATCGACGGGATGCAGCGCCTATTCAAACAGTTCTCATTTCCGGGCGGGATTCCCAGTCACGTTGCACCCGAAACCCCCGGCTCGATCCATGAAGGAGGCGAGCTAGGCTACTCGCTGCTGCATGCCTACGGGGCGGTCTTTGACAATCCGGATTTGATCGCGTTCTGTGTTGTTGGCGATGGCGAAGCCGAAACAGGTCCCTTGGCGGCCAGCTGGCACTCGAACAAGTTTCTCAATCCGGTTCGAGATGGCGCCGTGTTGCCGGTTCTTCACCTCAACGGCTACAAGATAGCCAATCCCACCATCCTGGCGCGGATCGAACAGCCGCAGCTGGAGGACCTGATGTCCGGTTATGGGTACAAGCCATACTTCGTCGAGGGCGACGATCCGGAAACCGTTCATCGCCAGCTTGCCGAGACACTGGATCAAGCCTTGAGTGACATTCAGAAAATCCAGGGGGACGCGCGGCAAAACGGATTCACCCATTGCCCGCATTGGCCGATGATTGTCCTCAAAACTCCAAAGGGCTGGACGGGCCCTAAGGTCGTGGACGGCAAGCAGGTGGAGGGTTCGTTTCGTTCTCACCAGGTACCGTTATCGGGATTGTTTGAGAATCCCGAGCATCTGCGGATGCTCGAAGAGTGGATGCGCAGCTACAAACCGGAGGAGTTGTTCGACGAGTCGGGCAAGCTACGCCCGGATCTTCAGGAACTTGCCCCAAAGGGCACGCGGCGAATGGGCGCGAATCCCCATGCGAATGGCGGCGTGATGATGCGCGAGCTACGCCTTCCCGACTTTCGCGACTATGCCGTCAATGTTGAAAAGCCCGGAACCTCACGAGCGGAATGCACCCGCGTATTAGGAACGTTTCTGCGCGACGTCGTGAAGCTCAACGCCGACTCAAGCAATTTCCGTATCTTCGGTCCCGATGAAACGGCGTCGAACAGGTTGAACGCGGTTTTTGAGGCCACTGACCGCTGCCTCACCGCGGAGGTTCTTCCTTCCGATGAAAATATCGCCCACGACGGCCGGGTCATGGAAGTGCTTAGCGAGCATATGTGTCAAGGATGGCTGGAAGGCTACCTCCTCACAGGCCGACACGGGTTTTTCTCCTCCTATGAGGCATTCATCCATATCGTCGATTCCATGTTCAATCAGCACGCCAAGTGGCTGAAGACGACACGCGAGATCGACTGGCGGCGGCCGATCGCGTCGCTCAACTATCTGCTCAGCTCGCACGTCTGGCGGCAGGATCATAACGGGTTCAGCCACCAGGATCCGGGCTTCATCGATCATGTCGCGAACAAGAAGGCGGAAGTGGTACGCGTTTATCTGCCGCCGGACGCGAATACGCTGCTCTCCGTTGCCGATCATTGCCTCCGCAGCCGGAATTACGTGAACGTCATTGTGGCGGGCAAGCACCCCGAGCTTCAATGGCTTTCCATGGATAAGGCAGTGGAACACTGTACCGCCGGTATCGGGATCTGGAGCTGGGCCAGCAACGATCAAAATGCTGAACCGGATGTTGTGATGGCATGCTGCGGTGATATTCCCACCGTCGAAACTCTCGCCGCCGTGGATATCCTACGCCAGCACTTTCCCGATCTTCGCATCCGTGTTGTGAATGTCATCGATCTGATGACGCTCCAGCCCGATACCGAACATCCGCACGGTTTATCGGATAAGGACTATGACGCGATATTCACTGTGAATCGGCCGATCATCTTCGCCTTCCACGGTTATCCGTGGCTGATTCATCGCCTGGCGTATCGCCGCAAGAATCAGCGGCTGCATGTCCGTGGATATAAGGAGGAGGGCACCATTACGACTCCGTTTGATATGGCGGTGCTGAACGATATCGATCGCTTTCATCTCGCCATTGACGTGATGCATCGCGTGGAACGGCTCCACGATATCTCTGCGCATGTGCGCCAAGCCCTGAAAAATCGCTTAATCGAGCATAAGCAGTACATTTATGAACATGGCGAGGACATGCCCGATATTCGAGATTGGACCTGGCCATACGAAACGGCATGAAGATCCTGGTGCTGAATTGCGGCAGCTCGTCGCTGAAGTACCAGCTTTTTGAAGAGACCCCGGTTGGACTAAAACCTACCAGCCGGGGCACGATTGAAAAGATCGGCGAGCCCGACTCGCCGGTGCGGAATCACGAGCGCGCGATCGAGCAGGCGTTTCACGAACTCGCGCAGGCCAGAGCAATTTCGA
>CAYTVP010000188.1:0-8732 GCA_964441675.1 uncultured Solibacteraceae bacterium
GTCCGATTGTGACGTAAGGCGTCGGAGATCACGTAATACTTGGCCTTATATTCGCTGGCGACGGCACGATCGCGGGATTGGTACCAGTAGAGAACAACGCTTGCGTTCTCGCCCTTTTGAACCACATAGCGGTTGACCTCGATCGGATCGTGGCCGGGAATCGGAATCTGGATAATGTCCGACACCGAAGGCACCCACCCGGAGCCGGGAAGACAGTTCTTTGGAGAATGGGGCGCCTGACCCGTGCGCTGCGATTTAAAGGCTGCGATGAACAGGTTGGCATACATTGGTGCCGACGAACTCGCGTAGGAACGGGAAAGGACATCGTCGGCGCGCAGCAGGTCGAGTACTTCCTTCTCGATAACACCCTCCTGCTGCATCGTCCAACCATTGACGCTCTGCGGAAACGTTGACAGCGGCGCGACCGAAGGGACGACTTCCTTTCGCGAGAAACCGTACAGCGCGGCGGCCTGTGCGAGGAGCAGCACGGTCAGAATCCTGGCGCGCTTCGATTTCAAAAAATCAAGCATGGATGGACTCCCGGCTGAACTTTCCGTACGTGAAGGTGACTACGCGATGAAACAACACCAGCATCACCAGCGCCACCATGAAAATAACCCAGCCCTCAAGCGAATGGAAGAATCCGCTGGCAAACTCCGCATTGATCTCAGAAATGATGCCGGTCAACGTCACGCGAGTGGCATTGGCAATGATCGCAATCGGGATGGTTGCCGCAAGCAGCACCCACTTCATCCAGGGCTTGTTGTCGAAGAAATACCCATAGACTAGCGAGAGAAAGCTGAGCGAAAGCAGAGAACGGATTCCGCTACAAGCCTCCACCACGGACAGTTTCTGGCTTGCAAGCTCCAGCACATTTCCTTCTCTTAGGACGGGAATCCCGATCGCGCCGAGCGCGTGTTCGGCTACCGTGCTGGCGAATATTTGCAGGGGGAACGTGATCTGGTTATAAACCACGCTCGGGATCGGAATCATGAAGACGAGCAGGAACAAGGGAAACGCAAGTTCTTTCAAGACCGCCCAGCCGCCCAGAAACAACACGATACCCACCAGCGATTCAATAAAAGCCGATCGCTGCAGAAAAAGCTCCGCACCCAAAAAGCCGAGCATTAATTGGAAGGCCGCCCAAACGAGAAGCACCAATCCAACTCCGCTTCCTGTCCACTGCATGGACATTAGCTTTTCCCGTTTCAGCCAAATGATGTAGCCCGCTACGACCGGCACAAAAAAACCATGACCCATGTCCTCGTCGTTGGCCCATTGGTCCACTAACTTTACGAGGACGGGAAAATAGCACAGAACCAGCAGAGCGGCGAACCACGCCATCGCAACCCAAGGCAGGGGGCTTTGAGGTGCTATTTTTGGCTGGTCCGCTTCTACCGGCGAGGATTGCAAGGCAATGCCGTCCGGGGAGATACCCATAGCGGTTATATATTTTCCAGTAGATCATATGGAAATGGGGCCAACAAGAACGAATGTCCTAGGACCAACGGCTTGGCAGGGTTTCGAAATCGCTTGAGAAAGATCCAGAAACCAGCCGAGCATGCCGCTAATCTATCGTTTCCAGTAATGCCTATTCTCGCCAAGGCCTGTATCTTATTCATTTTGCTGAGTCAAGCTGTCTCTGCCCAGGAAATCCTGCCGTTGCGGGAAGTGCGGGCCGGCCAAACGGGTGTAGGAAAGTCGGTCTTTCAGGGGTTTACGCCCGAAGAGTTTCAAGTGGAAATTCTGGGGGTGCTTCAGAACATCGGGCCGCGCCAGAACATCATCCTGGCCCGCCTGTCCGGGGGCCCGCTCGGGAAAACCGGTGTAATGCAGGGCATGAGCGGCAGCCCCGTCTGGATCGGCGGGAAACTGATTGGAGCCGTCGCGCTGGCGTTTCCATTTTCTAAGGAACCGATTGCCGGTATCCGTCCTATAGAAGAAATGCTGTCTACGGGACCAGCCGCACCCCCGGGCCCGGCGCGAGCCGAAGCGAAGTTCGGAGAATCGCGCCTGACGGAGGTGGCGACACCGGTCTCGTTCAGCGGATTTACACCGAGGACGATCGAACACTTCTCAACGGCATTGCGCAAACTCGGCTTGGAACCTCAGCAGGGCTTGGGCGGGCAGGCCGCCGCATCCGGACGGGGGAGCCTTCCGAAGCTGGAGCCCGGCTCCATGATCAGCGTGCAACTGGTATCGGGAGACCTCGCGATTGGCGCCGACGGAACAGTGACCATGATCGATGGAGACAAGATTTACGCCTTCGGACATCGCTTTCTAGGTCTGGGCTCAGCCGAGATGCCGTTTGCCCGGTCGGAAGTGATTACAGTGCTGCCCAGCCTGGCTTCCAGTTTCAAGATTTCCGCCGGGCGCGCTGCGATCGGGACAATTACGCAGGATGGCAATGCCGCCATCGCCGGGCAGTTGGGCCAGGCGTCCGGCATGATCCCGGTAACCCTGGATGTGACAGGCTCCCGGCGCACTACTTATCGCATGGAGATCTTCCCGAATCCGGTGTTTACGCCATTCCTGCTACAGATGGCTCTGTTTTCGGCGATCGACGGCACTGAGCGTACGATGGGCAGCTCGACGATCTCGATCCAGGGTCAGGTCCGTTTTGCCGGCGGCCTTGCTCCGCTGAAGATCGATCAGGCCTATTCAAGCGACGTCAACGCTCCTGTGGTTGCGTCGATCAGCGCTGTTGCGCCGGTGGCGACAATGCTGCAGTCGGCCTCGGAACCGGTGCGGATCACCGGCATCGATCTGGCGATACGGGCGGAAGAATCGAGGAAGCTCTGGCAAATCGATAATCTGACTTCTTCGCGGCGGCAGGCCCGTCCGGACGATACGGTTCGCCTCGCCATCGTGCTCAGCGGACCGGACGGCCGGGAAGAGGTCCGAACGATCGACTACCGCATTCCGGTTGGTACGCCGGTTGGTCCCCTGTTCGTCACGGCCGCCGATGCGCTGACGGCGAACCTGGCGGAGCATCGCCTCATGCCAGGCGCACAATCGCGTCCGGCGCGCCAGATCCTCGATCAGCTGAACGATGCGCGCGGGACGGGCAACATTTGGCTCCGCGTCTGGCAGCAGGACGCATCGTACCCGGTAGCGGGAACAGAGCTCAGCAATCTTCCCGCGGGGCTTTCCCTGCTGCTCAGAAAAACTGCGCTGCAGCAGCCGTTTGGCTTGGGCGGGGGTTCTACTCTGCAAATGACGGGCATCCCCATCAACGGAGCCGCCATTACCGGCGGCAAAACAATACAGTTGGAGATTCGCGAATGACCGTCCGGCTTGCGGCCTTGGTTTTGGCGATTGGCGTAACGGCTCTCGACGCCGCATCGACGCAAACCTGGGAGATGTCCACCTGGCAGGACTTTTTGCGCGGGCGGTTCCGTGGAATCTCGCTGACTCGCGACGCGCGGTTGGTTCCGGCTCCGCAAACGTCAACATTGTTTGAGGATGGCCAATCGTCGGTGTGGTGCGCCGCGCGGGCCGCGGACGGGTCCACCTACTTCGGCACAGGACATGGCGGGCGGCTGATCCGTCTCGACGCCACGGGAAAATCCACCGTTGTCTGGACGGCGCCCGAGCCGGAGATTTTCGCCGTTATAGTAGACACGAAAGGCGTCGTCTATGCCGGAACGTCCCCGGGCGGCAAGGTGTATCGCATCGAAAACGGGAAGGCCGCGGAATATTTTCAGCCTCAATCGAAGTACATCTGGGCGCTGGCGGTGGATGCGTCCGGCGTGCTGTATGCCGGAACCGGCGATCAGGGAAAGATCTTTCGGATTACGGCGCCGAATGCGGGCGAAGTTTGGTTCGAAAGCGGACAATCGCACATAACAGCCCTTGCTTTCGATCGCGGTGGAAATCTGCTGGCGGGTAGCGACCCGAACGGGATCCTCTATCGTGTGTCCGGCAAGAACAAGGCGTTTGTTATCTACGATGCCGATTTGCCGGAGATACGCTCCCTCATGGTGGCTCCGGACGGCCGGATTTACGTCTCGGCGCTGGGTGGATCGATCGTGCGGCGTACGAACGCTGCTGCGGCACCGATGGCCAATCCGACGATCTCGGTTACGGCGCCCGCCACTGCGATTACTGTCGAAGCGCAGGGGGGCGTCGACGTTCGACCCAAGCCGGAAGCGCCGAAAGGCCCCACTGTGCCGCCTCCGCCTGTTGCGCAGCAGGTGGAGATCACCGGTGTAGAAAAAAGTGCAATCTACCGGATCGAAGGCGATGGCTCGGTGGATACATTATGGTCGTCGAAGGAAGAGAATGCCTACGATCTCGCACTCGACGGAACCAGCGTTTATTTCGCGACCGATGGTGCTGGCCGGATCTACCAACTCGACGCCGAACAGAAACTGCGGCTGCTGGCCCAGAGCAACGAGGGCGACGTTACCCGTCTTTTGACCGCAGGCAACAGGTTGATTGCCGCTACCGCTAATCAAGGCCGGATTCTTTCGTTTAGCGATGTCGCAGGAGCTTCCGGGGAATACGAATCGCCGGTACACGACGCGGGATCGATCTCGCGTTGGGGCCGGCTGGATTGGAGATTTCCCGCAACCGGGGCGCGGGCCGCCTTCCGTGCGCGCGCGGGAAACTCGGCGAGACCGGATGGCACCTGGAGCGATTGGTCGGCGCCTCTCAGCTCGCCTGGGCCACTTTCGCTACCCGCTGCCCGGTATGTGCAGTGGAAGGTAGAACTTGAAGGAAAGCAGGCCAGTGTCGATTCCATCAGCCTTTCGTACCGGCCGCAGAACAATGCGCCGGCGGTTCGAAGCATTACCGTGGTTTCACAGCTCGGCCCGACGCCGCCGGCAATGAAGCAGCCGGTTACGCCTTCCGGCGCCGCGTATTCCATTACCGTCACCGATACCGGCGACACTGGCGCTTCGTCCCTGTCGGGCACGTCCACACAGAATGCCGGCCGGCCGGGAACCCGCCAGTTAGTCATCTCCTGGGCGGGCGAAGACGTGGATAATGACACCCTTACCTATACCCTGAGCTTTCGCGGTGACGGCGAAAGGGAATGGAAGGTCCTGAAGCCGAACCTGTCCGAGACAACTTTTACCCTCGATGGCGACTTGCTTGCTGACGGGCGATACTCGTTCCGTGTGATTGCGAGCGACCGTGCGTCCAATCCACCGGCGGATACGCGTACCGGCGAATTGGTCAGCTCGCCCGTGCGGCTGGACAATACGCCCCCGACAGTGACGCTCACTCGCAGCGGCGAGGAGGTCGTTGTCCAAGCGGTTGATGCCACCAGTCCGCTGCGGCAGTGCGAGATCTCTCTCGATGCGCGTCCTTGGACTGTCGTCGAATCCGAAGATGGAATTACCGACGGGACCAGTGAGACCTTTCGAATCCGTCTGGATAGTTTATCTGCCGGAGAGCATCTTCTGACCGTTCGCGTCACCGATGCAGGCGGCAACCCCGGCTTGGGTAAACTGGTGATTCAGAAATGAAACTTGGCGAGGTGTTCTTCCGTGTCTGAAAGACTTTCCCGACGTAGCTTCGTGGCTTCCGGAGCGGCCGTAGCCGCCGCCCCTTCTTTATTGAACGCGCAAGGCAGCGGCAACCGCTTGAAAGCCGGATGGATCGGTACCGGTTCCCGCGGCAATCACGTTATGAATATGGCGTATGCGGGCAGTTCCGAGCTGATGGAAGTCACCGCGGTCTGCGATACGTATTCCGGCAACCTCGCGCGCGCCAAGGACAACGTCATCACAAAAGGGAAAAACACTCCCAAGACCTACGTCGACTATAAGGAACTTCTGGCCGACCCGAATGTCGAAGTGGTCTTCATCATGACGCCGGAGCATCTTCATCATGAAATGACCATCGCGGCACTGAAGGCGAAGAAGCACATCTACGTCGAAAAGCCGCTGGCACACACGATTGAAGAAGGCGCGGAAATCGTGGCGGCCGCCGGGAAGGCCGGTACAAAGGTTCAGGTGGGTACGCAGAACCGTTCGAATTCGCTCTACATACAGGCGAAGAAAATGGTCGAGGACGGAATGATCGGCGATATCCACTATGTCCGGGCGTTCTGGTATCGGAACTCTCTCGAAGACAATCCGGCCTGGCGGTACACGATCCCCGATGATGCCAGTCCGGAGAATACGGATTGGAAGCGCTTTCTCGGGGTGGAGCCCTACGTGAAGAAAGACCGGCCATTCGACAAGCAGCGGTACTACCAATGGCGGCTCTATTGGGATTACTCCGGGGGGATCTCGACCGATCTTCTGGTGCATCAGACCGACATTACGAATTTCGTGTGCGGCAAGACGGTACCGCAATCGTGCGTAGCTTCCGGCGGCATTTATCGCTGGGTGAACGACGACCGCGAAGTACCGGATACCTTGTCGGCCATTTATGAGTACGCCAACCGCTTTCATATCAACTATTCCTGCTATTTCGGAAATGACTGGTTCGGCTATGGCGAGCAGTTCATGGGCAACGAAGGCACGATCGAAGTGCTGAACCGCCAGTACCTCAATTTCTATCCGGAAAAGTTCGGCGGCAAACCACCCGCCGCGGTAGCCGCGCGGAAGCCGGTGAATGTACACCTTCCCGGCAACGACGGACCGGCGGTTCAGGCGCACGTGCGCAACCTGTTTGAATCGATCACAGGAAAGGCGCAACTGGTGGCGCCCGTCCAGGTTGGGCAACAGGCGGCGATCAGCGGCCACATGGCCACTCTTTCCTACCGTAATGGCAGGAAAGTGTTATGGGACGACAAGGCGCAGAAGCATCGCTTCGCCTGAACGGCGGGCTTTCCGAACAATATTTTCGACAACCGCAAACCCGCGCATGATACACTCACACGTTTGCCATGGCGCAAGTTAGCTCCGGCCGTCTGATCCTCGCGGCAGTTCTCGCGATTCTTGTCTACGGCATGATCGCCGCAATGTTGGGCACGATCATGCCGACGTTTCAGCTCACCAATGAGCAGAACGGTAACGTCGCGCTCGCGCAGGCGATCGGCCTGATCGTCGCATCGCTTGCAGCTGGGCCGCTTATCGACAACAAGGGAAAGAAGCCCGCGCTGCTGCTGGCTCTCGCCCTCATCGCCATCGCATTGTTCCTGCTGCCGAATGCAGGCAGCGACTACACGATGGTTCGGCTTTGCCTCTTTCTTCAAGGCTTCGGGGGCGGCATTCTGGTTACCGCCGCCAACGCGCTGGCAAGCGATATTGACGAGAACCGGCGCGCGTCGATGCTGAACTTCCTGAACCTGTTCTTCGGACTGGGTGGACTCTTGACGCCGTTCATTGCAGCAAATCTCCTGGCGGGCGATGCGGTACGCCTCTGTTACCTCACGGCGGGACTCACGGTCATAACACTTCTATTGAATGCAATAACGCCGATTCCCGGGCCTTCTGGCGAACGAGGTTTCCGATTGTCTGAAGCCGGAACACTGCTTGGCAGTCCGACGCTGGGTCTGCTGGCGATCTTTCTTTTTCTGTACGTCGCCTGCGAAGTCGGAATCTGGAATTGGCTGGTGAAGTATCTGATTTCCCGCGGAATTGACGAGAAGACAGCGCTGAATATCTTATCTCTCGGCTTTGCTCTGGGGCTGTTAATCGGGCGGGTTATCGTTTCGCGCATCCTCATCCAGGTCCCTGCAGCTACCGTCACACTGGCGTCCGCCGTATTGATGCTGGCGACCACATACTTTACCCTGCAGGCGCAGTCGGTGGAGATGGCCACGGTTGCGGTGTTCTGCGCCGGTCTCGCGATGGCTCCCGTTTTTCCTACGACGCTCGCTATGGTTGCAAACGCCTTTCCGCGTGCTACCGCTACAGCTATGGGGATTGTGATCACTTTCGGATGGGTCGGCTTGGCTGTCAGCTCGCCAATCATCGGCGGAATCGCCGACACTTCCTCTCTACAGAACGCGTTGATGGTATTGCCGGCATTTTCTCTGATCATGGTCCTGGTAAACTTGGCCCTTCGCCCCCTGTTGGCGCGCCGCCAGACCGCGTGACTGTATTCACAGCTTTGTGAGAGCAAGACAACGATTCGCCCACTACGTCCAGGAGGGTGTGACCTTTTCCCGCCCAGCTCTACTCCTTTGTCTTTTACAAGTTGCTGCGTCGGCGGCCGAAATCTCGGCCGGGCAGATACTCGAAGCACGACTTCTGTCCGGCGTAGGCACCAGCTTTTCGAAGCCGGGCGAAAGGATGCAGGCAGAGCTAATCAGCCCTGTTGTCGAGAACGGGCAGATTCTTGTCCCGGCTGGAGTTTTGCTCGAAGGGCGCCTCACTAGCGTCGCCAAGCTGGGATTCGGCTTCCGGAACGGACGCGCCACTATGGCTTTCCGCTTTGAGCGGCTTGTTCTGCCGGACGGAAGCGCCTATCCGGTGGAGTTGCGACTGGTCCAGGTGGATACGGCCCGGGAACGCGTGGATGACTTGGGCCGGGTCAACGGAATCTCCCCGGCGATCAGTGTTTCAAACGCCCTGGCGCTGAACTGCTGGCGTCTCATGATGGTCGAACCCACCATTGGTGCGGCCGTATGGGGAGTGAAACTCCTTTTTGCACCGGCACCCGATCCGGAGATCTACTTCCCCGCAGGGACGGAGATTCTGTTACGCGCGGTCAGCCGGTCGCCCATTGGAGTCGTGGCTGCGATACCGCTTCCCGGACTCCAGCCCGAGGACGCGCGGCTTGTGGACCGCGTCTTTGAGTCGCTTGATTCGATGACAGTGCAGCAA
>CAYTVP010000189.1:0-7331 GCA_964441675.1 uncultured Solibacteraceae bacterium
CTTCGGAATTCCGGACACCAGCAGATTGGGAATGACGCTGGTGTACAGCGACCCGGGCCCCAGAGTAATCAGGTCCGCCCGCGCAATCGCCTCCAAGGCTTCCGGGAGGGGCCGGCAGCTTTTCGGTTTTAGACGAATGCGGCGGATACGAGGCCGGGAGCGGCTGATCCTGGATTCGCCTTCCACACGAGTACCGTCGTCGAGTTCGGCTTCGAGCACGACATTGCTGCGGGTGGATGGATAAATGCGCCCGTTTATCGCCAGCACTTCCGAAGACACGCGGATCGCCTTCAGAAAATCGCCGGTAACCTGCGTCAATGCCGTCAGAAATAAGTTACCGAAGCTGTGCCCCCTGAGTCCGCGACCGGCTTCGAATCGATAATTGAACAGCTCCGAAAGCAGGGCATCGTCCTCGGATAACGCGACCATGCAATTGCGGATGTCACCCGGAGGCAAAACATCCAGCTCCCTGCGGAGTCTGCCGGAGCTTCCGCCATCATCCGTAACTGTGACGATGGCCGTGAGATCGACCTGAGGTCCATTGCGGTTGGTGGAGCTTAGATACGAAAACTTTTTCAGGCCGCGAAGCAGAGACGCGAGCCCGCTCCCTCCCCCAATGGCCACAATACGCAGCGGTTCGTTTTCGGTGCTGCGGCCAGACACGAGCGAATCAGGCAGAGGGTTCGCGCTGGGCGATCGCCTGGAATTCAGGCCGCTTTAATGCGTCCGAGAAATCGGCATCGTTTCGGGCTGCAATCCGGTTTCTCGGATCGAGCGAAATCGCCTTAGACAAGTGATCCGCCGACGCGGCATACGCTCCCATAAGCGCCAGGCAGGCGGCGAGGGCGTATTCATAGTGATCGGCTTCGCGAAGCGACACGGCCTTTTCGAGATTGGCGCGGGCGGCCTCGAGGTTGCGCTCGTTGGTGAGCGCGACTCCGTAGTTGTAGTAGTCCTCGGGCGTTTCGAGACGGACTGTCTGTTTTTCGAGCCGTTGCTCGCACATCCGCTGATGGGTCCTTGCCGCGAACGAAATCTCGCGCAATGGTCCGGCTGCTGCCTGTTCAAAGGCATCGAAAGCCTTGCGGAAATCTCGCCCGTGGAAAAGCTCCATAGCCTTGTTGAACTTTTCACGTTGAGCGCGAACCTCCGGCGGTTCCACCAAGGTGGGTCGAGCGGGGGCTGGATCTGCGGATTTTGTCTGTGACTTAGACACGATTCTGGATTCCTGGGATGGGCGTTGGTCGCCTCTATCCTTTTTAGCAGCAATCGGACGGCGTCTCCGGGCCGGGTCCGGTCCGGAGGTATCGGCGGACGTGCGTTGATCAGGCGATCTCTTCGTCTTTTTCGTAAGCGGACACGCTTTCTAAGTCGTCTGACTCGAAGACCTGTCCGCAGTCGAGACAGTGAACATAATCAACCCCTTCCCGCCGATAGATGAACTCGCAACGGCGGTGCGTACACCCGGAACTCATAAACGCAATATCGTTGATTCTACTGATTGACGGACGTCTGTCAAGGGGATATATGCGGCGGGACCCGAGAAAAGTACTGAAAGCATCTCGGCCGAGGCCGGAACACTAGCCCATTCTCTGGGGAGCCCTTCTCTCAGGAGATAATTCAGCAGTCACGCCATCCGTCAAAGCATCCAGTTGCTTCAGCCGTTCTCGTGCCTTCCAAGCCTGCGCCAGGTGGCGCCGTTCGTGCGCTGCGATGACATGCAGTCCTGTTGCAAGGCTGAATCGGAGCGCGCCGACCAATGGATTCACGAATCGCACTCCAGCCAGATCGAGGTCGGCATAGGTCTCCACAAATCCACGAACTTTATTCTGGGAGACGGCAAAGGCGGCGAACGCATCGCTAAGCCGAACATCCGGGGCCGGCAGTATCTTCGCGGACGCTCGCACCCGGGCCTTCGCTGGCGGTTCCAGCAACCGGACAAACCATCCACCCAGAAGTCCGGGTTTCGCGGGAGCGGTCCGGGACCGGCCCTTGGCTTTTGCCTGAATCGCAGCCTTCTCCATGGCACGGAGGTAGATCTCGTTTGTAGTAGCTAGGTGGTCCAGGCATTCGGCGACGCTCCAGGAATCGCTCGCGGGGCGCCGGCAGCCGTTGTGCTCGTCCAGTCCGGTCACCAAGGCCCGCGCATTGTCTTCTGCCGCGTCCAACTGCCTCAGCAATTCCCGAAGTTCCGGCCATCGGATGTTCACGTTCCATACTCTATCGTATGGAGGGACACATCGTCAATACTTAATAGTATGGAAAACGCTTCTCCGCATGGCGCATAAAGGTACCGGCGCGGCCCGGCTGGGGCAACCCACTCTTACTGCCGCGGACTGGGCGGAAGCAGCACTTCAGCTGATTGCTGAGTCCGGCGTCCAGGCGCTTACGATCGAAACCTTGGCCAGCCGTCTGGGAGTGACCAAGGGTAGCTTCTACTGGCACTTCAAAACGCGGGCAGACCTCCTGGACGCCGCTCTCCAGAGATGGGAGCAGCGCGGGACAGAGGAAACCGCCGCCGGTCTTGCCGCAATCACAGATCCGCGCCGTCGGCTGGAGGTGATTTTGGACGCGAGTTTGCAGCCGCCGCGCGCACGTTCGCTCTACGCAGCGCTTGCCGAGGCTGCCGGACAGGATTCCGTGCGGCGCGCACTCGATCGCGTTGCATCGAAACGGATCGCGTATCTCGAAACTTGTTACCGCGAACTGGGGAACACGGAGCCTCTAGCCAGGGCGGTTTTCGCCTACGCGGCCTATCGAGGACTACTGCAGCTTGCTCACGAGGCGCCCGCGGCGCTTCCGGCGGACTGGCCGTCGTATCGGGCACTCGTGCGGGATTCTCTGATTCCGCCAACGATTTCGAAAACCAGGAAAGCGAAAACCGGCAAAGGCCGGTAGCTTCTGGTTGGGACCGGGTCTCGCGCCTCTAGGATCCAGTCATCCTGCTAGGTTCCAGAACTGTCCGGAGTTCGGCTTCCGGCAACGAGGTTCGTTCCATCGCAACTTCGAGAACACTGCGGCCGGTCGCCGCTGCCTCTTTCGCGATCGATGCGCTCTGGTCGTATCCGATAAGGGGGGCAAGAGCGGTGGCGAGGATTGGATTCCTTCCCGCTTGTTCGGCCAGCTTTTTCTCGTTCACCCGAAAGCCGGAGATCGCCTTTGTCGCGAGCGCGGACGCCGCGCCGCTCAGCAGATGAATGCTGCTCAGAAGATTCCAGGCCACCACGGGAAGCATGGTGTTGAGTTGAAAAACACCCGACTGCGCAGCCACCAGAATCGCTGTGTCATTGCCCGCCACCTGCGCGCAGATCATCGCGACCGCTTCCGGAATCACTGGATTTACTTTGCCGGGCATGATGCTGCTTCCCGGCTGGAGCGCAGGCAGAGAAATTTCGCTCAGCCCGGCGACCGGCCCGCTATTCATCCACCGCAGATCGTTGGCTATTTTCAGAAGCACCACCGAGAGTCCCCGCAGTTGAGCGCTGAGCTCGAGCGATGTGTCCTGGCTGGCGATGCCGGCGCACAGATTGCGGGCTTGCGTGAAAGCAATTCCGGTTTCGTCTTTCAGGCGCGCTGCCACCAGGGCGCCGAAACTCGGATGTGAGTTCAGGCCGGTTCCGATAGCGGTACCGCCAAGGGGAAGCTCCGAAAGGCGGGGCATCGTCGCCAAAATGCGTTCCGCCGCCAGCCGGAGCTGTGCTGTCCAGGCTCCGATCTCTTGCGACATGCGAATCGGGACCGCATCCATCAAATGTGTCCGGCCGGTTTTTACAACGTGGTCGAGCTCGCGCGACTTCGCCTCCGTCACTTCGATCAGCTTGTCGAGAGCGGGCATCAGCCGGCGCACGATTTCGGTTGCGGCGCTGACATGGATGGCGCTGGGAATGACATCGTTGCTGCTCTGTCCGAGATTGACGTGATCGTTTGGGTGGACGTTCGCTCCTCTCGCCTGTGCCAGGGCAGCAATGACTTCATTGGCATTCATGTTGGTGCTGGTGCCCGATCCTGTCTGGAAGATATCGAGGGGGAAATGGGCATCGTGCGTTCCGGCGGCAACTTCAGCCGCGCAGCCGGCAATCGTCCCGGCTACCTCCGCTTCGAGCAACCCAAGCTCTCCGTTGACCTCGGCGGCCGCCTTCTTAATCAGGCCGAGCGCTGCCAGGAAAGGCCGGGGAAATCGAAAAGGGCTGAACGTGAAGTTCTGAACGGCTCGCTGGGTTTGAGCGCCATATAGGGCGTCGGAGGGAACTTCTATCTCCCCCAGGCTGTCTCGCATCGTACGCATGCCGGGATTGCTCATACCCGAGTAGTACTACACGAAGAAGCTGTGGCGTTACGGGCTAGGCGCGCGTAGCAATCACTTCCAGATACTCGGCGTCAATCTTGGTCGTACCATCGGTGGCCTGATTGTTGGCAGACCAGAGACCGACTAACTCTGTTCGTAATCTGCCCTGGAATTCCGCGTCGAGCGAAGCAAACGCTCGTGCCATCGGTCCGTAATTGACCCGGAAAAACTCGACCACGTCCACCGGAGCAAACGGATAGTCAAAGCGGTAGATCTGCGGCGTGCATTTGAGTTCGGCAATTCCTTCCCGGAGCCGCTCGCGGACTGTTGCCTCGTCGCCCCACAGCACTGGTGACGGCATACCAGACGGCGCGATATGTTTTGCAATCACTTTGAACATTTGTCCGATGAAGCCGGACGGAGTCCAGTTTGCCATCGCGATCATTCCTTCGGGGCGCGAGACGCGGGTAAGCTCGGCCGCGACGCGATCCGGGCGAGGGGCAAACATTGCTCCGATCAAGCTGGTGACGACGTCGAAGCTCGCGTCTTCGTATGGCAGCGATTCGGCATCGCCTTCGTCGAAGGTGACGGACAACCCCTCGGCTGCGGCGCGTCGCCGCGCGCTTTCCAACCAATTCGAGGCGATATCGCAGCCGGTGACCTGCGCACCATTGCGCGCCGCGATCAGCGCCAGTTGTCCCGCGCCGCATCCCACGTCCAGCAGTTTTGCGCCTGCCGGGACGCTCAGCCGTTTATAGAATTCTTCCGCGTCGTCCTGCATATACCGGGAGAACCGGTCATAATCTCCGGTCATCCACGTCGACTTCAGGCGGGCTTTGAGCTGACTAAAATCGCTGGCAGCCTGCGGTTCGCGTACTACTGTACTCATACTGGCAATCCTCCGTTACTTTCGATTTGATCCGCGTGCAGCGGATTCCAGGGTCTACTATGAACCGGAAATCTCTTGAATACTTGATTGACCGTCCCGTATTCTTGGCACTGACGCCAACTTGTCCGGCGCCTGGATTATGGACGTTCTTTCCGAGATGTTACGCGCTGTCCGGCTGGAAGGAGCACTCTTTTTTAACGCCGAATTTTCGGCGCCCTGGTGTGTCAGCACTCGCCAGCCCGCTGCCATTGCTCAGCGTCTGTCGCCCGGCGACGGTCACCTGATCCTGTTTCACTTCTTAACCGAAGGCAGGGCCTACGCCCGGCTGGCGGATGGCAGGAAGGAGGAATTGGCGGAGGGAGACATTGTGATCTTTCCTCATGGCGACCCGCACCTGCTCGGCAATGGATCGCCGGAGCGCCCTGTCGATTCGCTGACCACGTTCTCCAAGAACCTGAGCGACGGCCTGAAACTCGTGCAGTTCGGCGGCGGCGGCGAGATTACCCGGTTCGTTTGCGGATTTCTTACCTGCGAACCCAGGCTGAGCGAGGTATTCCTGGCCGGCTTGCCGCCCATGATCAGAGTTCCCGTTTCCGACGAAGCCTCGGGGCAGTGGCTGAAACAATCCTTGCGCTTCACGGTGGATGCGGCGGCAGCCGCGCCCGCAGGAACTGGTCTCGTGCTCGAGAAGCTATCGGAAGTGCTCTTTGTCGAAACGCTCAGGCGCTACCTGAGTACGCTTCCGAGCGACGAAACCGGCTGGTTCGCCGCGGCGCGAGACCCGTTCGTGGGACAGGCTCTCGCCCATCTGCATCGGGAACCGTCGTACCCGTGGACTCTCACCAATCTGGCGAGACGCGTTGGACTCTCCCGGACGAGGTTGGCAGACCGGTTCCGCCAGCTGCTGGGAGAGTCGCCGATTGCGTATTTGACTCGATGGCGGCTGAAGCTTGGGGCAGAAACTCTACAATCGACTCGGGATAGCGTGGCCGAGATCGCGGCAGCGGTTGGTTACGGCTCGGAAGCGGCATTCAACCGCGCGTTCAAACGGGAGTTCGCCTGTCCGCCAGCAAAGTATCGGCGGGGGCACTCCACGCCGGAAACCGCTCCGGGATCGCTCCAGCCCGTCCCTTAATCGCTTGATTTCATGGGAAGTTGATCCGTTATACTGAGGTCAGATTTCATGGCGCCCTTTGCCGCCTTTTTATTCGCCTCCACCACCGATGCCGCCGAGACGTTCTTCGACGACACCTTTGCGGGTGTCCATCAGTTGTCGTGGTTCGACTGGTCTCTGCTTCTGCCGTATTTCGCGGTGCTGTTCATCCTCTCTTTCTACGGAATTCACCGCTATCGCATTATCCGTATGTACTATGCCAACGGAGCTCGGAGGCCTGTTCCAGCACCGGCGAAGTTCGACCGGTTACCGCGGGTGACAATTCAGCTTCCTCTTTACAATGAACGATTTGTAGTGGAGCGCGTGATAGAGCACGCGGTAGCGGTTCGGTATCCGCGGGAATTGCTGCAGATTCAGGTGCTCGACGACTCAACCGACGAAACACATCCGTTCACTCAAGCGTTGGTGGGGCGATACCAGGCGATGGGATACCCGATCGAGTATCATCACCGGCCCAACCGGTAGGGCTACAAGGCGGGCGCGCTTCAGGAGGGATTGAAGACCGCCACCGGCGAGTTGGTGGCGATTTTCGATGCCGATTTCATCATTCCGCCCGATTTTCTGGAACGTACGGTCCACCACTTCAGCGATCCGGAAGTCGGGTGCGTGCAGGGCCGTTGGACCTATCTGAATCGAAGCTACAATTTGCTGACCGAAGTGCAGACGATGCTGCTCGACGGCCACTTCGCGCTCGAACATCCGGCTCGGGCAGCGTCCGGCTGCTTCTTTAACTTCAATGGCACGGCGGGGATGCTGCGCGTCGCCATGATTCAGGATGCGGGTGGATGGCAGCACGACACTCTGACGGAGGATTCCGACCTCAGCTACCGTGCTCAGCTTAAGGGCTGGCGCTTTGTCTATTTGCGTGATGTCGAATGCCCCTCGGAGCTGCCGGTGGACATGTATGGATTCCAGGTACAGCAGGCGCGGTGGGCCAAAGGTTTGACGCAAGGGGCCAGGAAATTGCTGCCCGCAATCTGGCG
>CAYTVP010000189.1:7341-8719 GCA_964441675.1 uncultured Solibacteraceae bacterium
GAACGTCGTCACCAGCATCGAGGTCGCCGGCCCGAACCAAGTCCGATTGAAGCTGGCGCGCCAATATTCCGTTCAAGCAGAAGATGGAAGCTTTCTGCCACCTGACGCCGAATATTTCCTATCCTCTGATGATCGTGATTTCGGTCTTGATGCTGCCCGTGATGATCGTTCGTTTCTTCATGGGATGGATGCACATGGTCCTGATCGACCTTCCGCTGATCGTCGCGTCGTTCTGGTCTCTCTGGGCGTTTTATCTGTTTGCCCAGCGGGAACTCGACCGCAAGAACTGGAAGCGTACCGCGTTCTTCTTGCCGGCACTGACGGCTGCCGGGGTCGCACTGACACTATCAAATGCGAAAGGCGTGCTGGAAGCGATCTTCGGTGTTGAGACCAGCTTTGCCCGCACTCCGAAGTATGCGATTTCCGGCGCCAGCCGGGTGAGGATTGCCGATGTTCGTTACCGCAGCCGGAGTGGTTGGCTACCTTATATTGAGATTCTTGCCGGGACGCTTTTTATAGGACTAGTCGCCTACGCTATCGATACTTACAACTACCTGGCGATTCCGTTCCTCCTGCTTTTCGTGGCCGGGTACTATTGGGCGGGATTCTCGACTCTCATCGACGAATATCGCGGCAAGCTGGCGTTCGAAAAAGCGCGCGAAGTGGCATTGAAGAGCGAGCGCAGCTAGGTTTACCACTCCAACTCGCGCCCTGATATCGTAATACGACCATGAGGGTCATATCAGTTGTTGGCGTATGTCTGGCCTTCGCTCTCGCGCCCGTATTGCTGAATGCTCAGAGCGCCCAGGGCGAATCGACGATCCGGATTAAAACACCGATGCCGCCGCCGGAATGGGCGCTGCTCGAGCGCGAACTTCTGCGGCATAATTCCACCGCTGTCGAGCAATTTGCTGCGAAGTACCTGGACGAACGCGGTTATCTGGCCCACACGCCGCGATGGGGAACACTCGACGGCCCGGACGACGCGATCGAAACGTTCTGGAATTGGACGCTGCTGCATGCGCTTGGCGGCTCGGATTCCGTTCTAGAGCTGTTCAAGAAAGGCTACGAGGGCCACCTGAAGCAGTATGGAGAACTTCGAACGAAACTCACCGACCTGGCCAAGAACGGCGCTTACAGCAAGGAGTTCATCACGCAGTCCGACTGGTTTCATATTGCCGAAGGAATGCGAGCCTTTTTCCTGATGGGTCTATCCGACCCGAATAACGATCTCTATCGCGAACGGTCGCGCCGGTTTGCCGACATGTATACCGGCGAGGATCCCGAGACCCCGAACTACGATCCGGTCAACAAGGTAATCAAGAGTATCTGGAATGGCAGCATGGGTCCGATGATGCGCAAGGCCACTACCTATGAC
>CAYTVP010000190.1:0-1131 GCA_964441675.1 uncultured Solibacteraceae bacterium
CAAACACGCACAAACAAAATATCTTGTTGACCGATAAGGTAAGTATTGGGGTCCACTGGAGCGGCAACATCGGGAATTGTGACGTCCGGCTTTGGCTCTTGCAGCCCAGGCTGTTCCGGTTTTGCTTCCTCCGGTTTGGCTTGTTCTTCTCCCGGCTTTTGCTCCCCTGGCTTTGGAGCCTCTTGTTCCTGCGGGCGCTCCTGGCCTGGCGCGACGGGCGGCATCGCCAACGCCAATAAAAATAACCATATTCCAGAAATTTTACGGAGTTGCATAGGTCAGACTGATTCCACTTACTGCCAGTTTTGGGGCAGCATGCAAGGGCGGGTGTACAACGTGAGCCTCACCCAAGTATACAACGCATCGGCTGATTTCCCGCCGGAGAGTAGGAGTTCCCTGTTAAATTTCAACTATTTGCCGCGAAGATGTCTTGCTGCCGGAAAGCAGAAATTCTGCGCTACTATCTTCGTGGGCAATCTATGTCTTTGTTCTTAGCAAAAACTGAGCCGTCTGCCTATTCCATCGATCAACTGGCCAAAGACGGGACGACTGACTGGACTGGTGTGCGGAATCCACAGGCGGTGCGGGCTATTCGGGAGATGCGCCCAGGCGACCGGGTGTTTATCTACCATTCCGGCGGCGAGTCGGCGGTGGTCGGCGTAGCGGAAGTGGTTGCAGTGCCCCGCGATGATCCCAATGATTCCAAATCCGCTGTTGTGGATTTGAGATTTGTCGCTAAGCTGGACGAACCGATAACGTTAAAAGAAATTAAGGCCTCGGGAAAGTTTGAGGATTGGGCGCTGGTTCGCCAAAGTCGCCTTTCCACAATGGCGGCGCCCGCCAGCTTTGAAAAGCTCGTCCGGGAGAAGAATCCCAAAACGCGGTTTTAACTTCAGCGCGATTTTTCGGGGCAGGCTGAAACGCAAGATGCTTGCCGAAACACTTTCCTGGTACAACGGCGGCGCAAAAAATCCGGCAGGAGGAACCATGAAAGCTTCGAAAGCGATAAGCCTCATTTCGTTCGCCGCGTGGCTGCTCTGCCCGGCGATTGTCGCGAAAGCCGCAACGATCACGATCTTTGCGTCAGCCGCAAAGAACGTTTCCGATTACGAGTTCGATCCCGAGTCCCCC
>CAYTVP010000190.1:1141-8669 GCA_964441675.1 uncultured Solibacteraceae bacterium
CCCCACTCCCATTCTTGATGGACTGGGCGATCAGGTGGCGACCGATCCCTATCCGCGGCTCGGTGCCGGGATCTTCCTTTCCGGCGCCTCCGGGCAGAATGGAACCGCCCGATTCCAGATGGAGTTCAGTCTCGCCGGGGTTTCCGGTTCCATCCTCAGCGCATTTCTGGTGTTGAACTCGGACCCGAGTCCCAACAACACGCTGGAGACGACGTTCTTCCACGTGACGGAAGACGAGGACGGAGTGATCACCGCCAATGACTTTCAGAGCGCGGCGGCCAGCACCGGAATTGTCCAGACGGCAGTGCTGGTGCCCGCGGAATATTCCTACGACGTCACGAGTTTCGTTACTCAGGATCGGATCGCCGGTTTTTCCTATTCGTCATACCAGGGTCGCGTGGATGAAGCTGCCGACGTGGTGTTTCGCAGGGGCCTCGAGTATCTCTCAAATGCTCCGACTTCCGGGATGATGAGTCCGCGCCTGGTAATAGAAACTGCCCCGGTACCGGAGCCTTCGTCGGTGCTGCTCTTTGCGGGCGGAATCACGCTATTGCTGGCCGGGCGCTTGAAGTTCCGGACTCTTCAGCATCTGCGCGACAACCGATATGGGTAATCCGACGACGTTAAAGTAACAGCCTTCGATCCGGTCCACGAATCGCGAGGCAAATCCTTGGATGGCATAAGCGCCCGCCTTATCCAGCGGCTCGCCGGAGACGACGTATCGATCGATATCATTCGCTGTCAGCGGCAGAAAGTGGACGCGAGTAGTGGCGACTTCAACCGTCACGATATTTGCCGTTCGCAGGCAGACGCCGGTGTGGACTTGATGCCAGCGGCCGCTCAGCTTAGACAGCATTTCCGCCGCCTCTTCAGCGCCGGCTGGTTTCTCCAGAATCTCTCCACCGACCTCTACGACCGTATCCGCTGCGATCAATTGCTCATCGTGGGCGCAGGCCGCCGCCAGAGCCTTTTCACGCGCCAGGCGCCGCACATACTCGACTGCCGGTTCGCATTGCCGCCGAAGCTCAGGTATGTTCGTCGGGCGAACGGCTACATCGAAGCCGGCATTGCGAAGCAGTTCGAAGCGCCGCGGAGATGCTGACGCCAGAACGATTCTCTCTCGCATCTTTCACAATTCTCTCTCGCAACTTGCGATGCTAATCGTGGCGACGCTACATCGCGAATTTCACCCGATGCTACAATGCCCTTCGTCTCGACAATGGAACGTGCAGCAAGTCTGCTGGCCAGGCTGAAGTCGAAAAATCTTCCGGTAGAAGAACTGGCGCGCGCCGCGTGGCCCACTGCCGCCGGGAAGAAGCTGGCATCGCGCACGCGCGCCACCCACATGGTGCGCGAGACATTGATTATCGAAGTTGAGGATGCCGTCTGGCGGCAGCAGCTCCATGCGCTTCGCTTCCAGATTCTCCGGAATCTGGGGCGAGTCCTCGGGCCCGATGTCGTACGCGACGTCGAGTTCCGGATTGGTGTACCGAGGCGGCCACCGCAGCGCGAGACTCTTGTATCGCCGGACGCCGCTGCCGGTAAGCGTGACGAAGCGGACGGAATTGATGATCCGGTGCTGCGGCGAATCTACAAGCAAAGCCGCCGGGCTGCGGGAGCATAGAAGAAACATGCGAATTACAGAAGAGCAGGTCCGCTATGTGGCGGACTTGGCCAATTTGAACTTGTCGGAAGCCGAATTGACGCGTATGACCCAGGACCTTGAGGGAATCCTGGCGCAAATCGACCGGCTGAAGGAAATCGATACGGACGGTGTAGAGCCAATGGCTCAGGTACTTTTCGAATCCGAAGAGACGGCGACGCTCCGTGAGGACGTCGAGCGACCGGAGCTTCGATTTGCCAACGAAGTGGCGTTGGCCAACGCTCCTCTTACCGGTTCCGGCTATTTTAAAGTTCCGAAAGTTATCGAGCGATGAATGTCGCTTCGTTGACGTTTGATTCAATCCACGAGGGATTGCGCGGGAAGAAGTTTTCCGCGTCGGAGTTGGCTGCGGAAGCTCTGCGGTTTGCTCAGGTTGAAAATCCAAAAACGAACGCCTATCTGACGTTCAGTCCGGAGCGGGCACTGGAAGCGGCGAAGGCCGTGGACGCGAAGCTCGCGGCAGGAGAGGACCCCGGTCCACTTGCCGGAGTTCCAATCGGAGTGAAGGACGTCATCGTCACCAAGGGCGTTCGAACTACCTGCGGCTCGAAGCTACTCGAAAATTACATCGCGCCGTATGATGCGACAGCCGTAGTTCGTATGGAACAGGCCGGCGCCGTCATTATCGGAAAGACAAACTGCGACGAGTTCGCTATGGGCTCATCAAACGAGAACTCCGCCTATGGACCGGTGCGGAATCCGGTGGCACTCGATCGTGTTCCTGGTGGATCGAGCGGCGGGTCTGCCGCTGTAGTTGCCCAAGGCACGGCTGTGGCGTCGCTCGGTTCCGATACCGGAGGATCCATTCGCCAGCCGGCTTCTTTTTGCGGTGTCGTCGGAGTCACGCCGACGTACGGCCGTGTTTCCCGCTATGGCCTGGCTGCGTTTGCGAGTTCGCTCGACCACATCGGCCCTTTCGCGCGGAACGTCGCCGATGCCGCCCGATTACTGCAGGTGATAGCCGGGCGGGACGAATTGGACGCCACGTCGGCAAATGCGCCTGTACCCGACTACGCCGCGGCTGCGAAAGAATCGGTCCGTGGTATGAAAATCGGGCTGCCGAAAGAGTATTTCAAGGGGTTGGCTGCGGAAACGGGCGATTGTGTATTCGCTGGAATCGAAGCATTGAAGGCTGCCGGTGCCGAGCCGGTGGAAATATCGCTGCCGGCAACCGATTACGCCATCGCTTGCTACTACATCATCTGCACGGCTGAGGCCAGTTCGAACCTGGCCCGCTACGACGGCGTTCGTTATACCTCGCGGGCAAAGGCGTCCACCTTGAGTGAGATGTATCGAAATTCCCGCGGCGAAGGTTTCGGTGCGGAATGCAAGCGCCGGATTATGTTGGGCACCTACGTGCTCAGTCACGGATATTACGACGCGTACTATCTGAAGGCGCAGAAAGTGCGTCAACTGATAGCGCATGACTTTCTGAGCGCTTTTGAAAAAGTGGATGCAATTATCGCCCCGGTGTCTCCGTTTCCCGCGTTCAAAATCGGGGAGAAAGTGGACGATCCGGTGGCGATGTACTTGTCCGATATCTACACGATTACGGGCGATTTAGCCGGAATCCCCTGCATGAGTGTGCCCTGCGGCGAAACGGCGGACGGCTTGCCGGTGGGCATGCAGATTCTGACTAAGCATTTCGACGAGCCGGGAATGTTTCGCCTTGCCGGAGCATACGAGCGTTCTCGAGAGCTAGGAATCGCGAATAGAAAATAAACATCAAACTTGAGAGGAGAAACAATGGCATTTGAACTTCCGAAACTACCCTACGCGCCTGATGCGCTGGAGCCCGCGATTGACAAGACGACGATGGAGATCCACCACGGCAAGCATCACGGCACTTACGTCTCGAACCTGAACAAGGCTTTGGAATCCGCGCCGGAATTAGCCGGCAAGAGTGTCGAGGAACTGCTCGCCAACAATCTTGCGATCATCCCGGAGTCGATAAAAACGGCCGTTCGCAACAATGGCGGCGGCCACGCGAATCATTCGCTGTTCTGGACGCTTCTTTCGCCGCCTGGTGGCAATGGAAAGCCGACAGGCAATCTCGCGCAAGCGATCGACTCCACCTTCGGCAGCCTCGACCAATTCAAAGAAAAGTTCGGCGCGGCGGCCACCGGCCGGTTCGGTTCCGGCTGGGCGTGGCTGGTGAAAAGCGGTAGCGGCATCGAGATTATTTCGACGCCGAACCAGGATTCTCCGTTGATGGAGGGCAAAACTCCGATTCTCGGGCTCGATGTTTGGGAGCACGCCTACTATCTGAAGTATCAGAATCGACGCGCCGACTACATCAAAGCGTTTTGGTCGGTTGTGAACTGGCCGGAAGTAGATAAGCTTTTCACGAAGTAAGACCTGTTCGGAGTGGCGGCGAAGGCGGAATTGCTATGCGTGTGGTAGATTGGCGCCCATGAGCATCTCGCGCCGGAAAGCTATCGCCGGCATCTTCGCCGCCTCCGGAATCGCAGTTAAAACAGACGAGCAGATCGCTCGCGCGCAGCAAACGATCAAGAACGCCCCCGTCGGAACCAAAGAGCCTCTAAAGGTTACCAAGCTCGAAACGATGCTGGTAAAGCCTCGGTGGCTATTTCTCAAGATCCATACCAATGCCGGGATCGTCGGGCTCGGCGAGCCAGTCACCGAAGGTCGTGCGCTGACATGCGCCACCGCCGTCAAGGAGATTGAGCCATACCTGGTCGGCAAAGATCCTCGCGCAGTTCAGCATCACTGGCAGGCGATCTATCGCCATGCTTTCTACCGCGGCGGTCCAATCTTGACGAGCGCGCTATCCGGCATCGACCAGGCCCTGTGGGATATCAAGGGAAAAGCGCTTGGCATTCCGGTGTACGAATTCTTCGGCGGACCGACGCGGAATCGCGTCCGAGTGTATGCGCACGCCGGCTCGCCCGACGCCATGAGAGCGCAGATGGCGAAGGGCTTCAATGCCTTTAAAACCGGACCCGCAAGCAGCCGCCAGGGGAAGACGGGCCGCCGCTGGAGCCGATACGTAGAAACTCCCGCCGAAGTGGATTACGCTGTGGAACGGCTGGCCGAGATGCGCAAGGCAGTTGGCGACAAGGCCGACATTGGCATCGATTTTCACGGCCGGATTTCCCCGGCGCTGGCCAAGGTTCTGATCAAGAAGATGGAACCCTACAACCCGATGTTCATCGAGGAACCCTGCCAGGCACAGAATCACGATGTGATGGCGGAGATCGCGAAGTCTACTTACATTCCGATCGCAACCGGCGAACGCGTTTTCACCAAGTGGGGTTTCCGTGAAGTGCTGGAGAAGCAAGCCGCCACGATCTTGCAACCGGACATGTGTCACGCCGGTGGCATCAGCGAAGTGCGCATCATCGCCGGCATGGCGGAATCGTACTATTCGCCCCTGGCCCCGCACAATCCGCTCGGCCCGATTTCCCTCGCATCCGGTGTTCAGCTGGCTGCCTCCATCAACAACTTTCTGATCCAGGAGCAGGTTTCTCTCGGAGACGGCTATGTTAAAAAGCCGTTCACGGTCCGCGAAGGCTATCTGGACCTGCCGACCGGGCCCGGCCTCGGCGTCGAGCTCGACGAAAATGCGATGGCTGACAAGATCGGTCACGACTGGCGGAATCCCGAGTCGTATGACGAGGACGACGGTTCTGTGGTGGACTGGTAGTTCACCCGAATGAAGCGTTCCGAAGTTGTCCGCAAAATAGCCGAAATCGGCTTGGTTCCTATTGTTCGTACCTCCTCGGCAGACGCAGCAGTGCGTGCTGTCGAGGCGGTGTACGAGGGCGGCATTGCCTGCGCCGAAATTACGATGACCGTCCCCGGCGCCGTAAAGGCGCTCGAGAAGGTTGCCGACAAGCTGGGAGATAAGATCCTGCTCGGCGCGGGGACGGTTCTCGATCCGGAGACTGCCCGGATCTGCATGTTGGCCGGAGCGGAGTTCTTTGTTACGCCCGCGCTGCGCATCTCGACGATCGAGGCGGCGCACCGCTATGACAAAGCGATCATGCCCGGCGCGCTGACGCCTACAGAGGTGCTGACGGCCTGGGAAGCGGGAGCCGATGTGGTGAAGGTTTTCCCTTGTGGCAATGTCGGCGGGCCGAAATATATCAAAGCGTTGAAGGGTCCACTGCCTCAGGTGGAGATGGCGCCCACCGGCGGCGTGAATCTGGAAACAGTCGGGGAGTTTCTCAAGGCAGGTGCCTGTGCGTGCGGCGTCGGCAGTGAGCTGATCGACGCCGCTACGATCAAAGCGGGCAAATACGAGGTCTTTACCGAACGCGCGAGGCAGTATCTCGACGTGGTGAAGAAAGCGCGCTCGTAATTACTTCAATTTCCCGAGTTCGGCGACAGCGGCTGCTGCAATCTGGCCGTCTTGTTGAGACGTCACGCCGCTGACGCCGATCGCGCCGACAGGCACATTGTCCACCATTAGCGGAAGACCGCCTTCCACCGGCATGGCCCCCGGTAGCGTCATCACCGCATTCCTCCCGCCGGCCACAGCATCTTCAAAGACCTTGGTCGGGCGTTTGAACTTCACCGCGCTGCGCGCCTTCCCGATCGCGACATCGACGCTGCCGATCTGCGTGCCGTCCATGCGCTGCAGATAGAGCAGATTGGCGCCGTCGTCGACGATTACGATCACAACGTTCCATTTGTTCTTGACCGCCTCCGCCTCCGCGGCGGCAACAAGCTGCTTGGCAGTGGCGAGGTTAAGAGCTTTTTTCGTGGAAAGGTCGGCTGCGCCCAACGTCAGGCACAGGCTCAGCAAGGCTACATGACGAATAAACATTAAGCAAATAGTACACTGACAGTGAGGGCAGTTATGGAAAAGATCGGTTTCACATATAGCGATATATCGAAGATGATCGACCACTCGTTGGTGAATCCGACCTTGAGCCAGGACGCATTGGAGCGTGGTTGCCAATTGGCCCTGGCATATGACACGGCCTCCATTTCGATCGTTCCGTATTATGTGCGGCGTTGCGCCGAGATTCTGAAGGGCAGTACCGTGAAGGCCGGGACAACGGTGGGGTTTCCGCATGGGTCGCATACCACGGCGATTAAGCTGGCAGAAGCCCGGCAGGCTCTGGCCGACGGCGCCGAAGAGTTGGACATGGTGGTGAATATCAGCAAAGTGCTGACGGCCGATTGGAATTACGTCCGGGAAGATATTCGCGTTGTCGTGGACGAAGCACACCAGGCCAACGCGAAGGCAAAAGTAATCTTTGAGAACTGCTATCTCGAGCAGGAACACAAAACACGGCTTTGCGAAATTTGCACCGAAGTCGGGGCCGATTGGGTGAAGACTTCTACCGGATATGCACACGGCGGCGCGACGATTGAAGATCTCGTTCTAATGGTGCACAACGTAAAGGCGCCGACGGAAGTGAAGGCCGCCGGGGGCATTCGCGATCTCGATACGCTGTTGAAGGTGCGCTCTCTGGGCGTCACTCGATGCGGTGCTACGCGCACGGCGGCCATGCTCGACGAAGCACGGCGCAGGCTTGAGCTTCCCGAGATCCAGCTCCCCTCTGCCGACGCGGAAGTGCTGGGCGGCTACTGAGGTTCCGGATTGGAGCCCTGGCTCAGCGGTAGCGTTCCTCATCCGGACCCCATCGTCCGCGCGGTTCTTCATTCGTTCGAGCAAGTCCGTCAGGATCTTTCCAAGTGGACGGAGGGCATTCCTGATGATCGAGTGTGGGAAAGCGTTCATGGCCTTGCTCCCCTCGGTTTCCAGCTTCGCCACATTGCAGGAAGCGTCGACCGCCTGGTCACCTATGCGGAAGGTAAGATGCTGAGCCAGACACAGATCGCCGGCTTGGCGCGGGAGCACGAGGCGGGGGCAACCTTGCCGGAGTTGTT
>CAYTVP010000191.1:0-8612 GCA_964441675.1 uncultured Solibacteraceae bacterium
TCGGCGGCCTGAGCTTTCTCCTCTCTCTCGATGAGGGGTTGCCTCAGATTTACAATCTCGAGGGTTACCTGAAAATCGTTCGCAGTAAAGCCAAGCTGCGGCGTATCATTCTGAATTCGCAACAAACCATAGATCGCTGCTTTCTCGGCCAGGAGGAGCCCGAAGACATCCTTGCCGATACCGAGGAAGCCTTCCTCAAAATCAGCGGCGACTCGGGACGCGACTCGCTGTTGACACCGGGACAAATCATTGAAGGCTTCGACGGTGGACTCGACGCGATGCTCGATCCATCGTCGCGGATAAAGGGAATTTCCACGGGCCTGATCGAGTTCGATCGCATGACCGGTGGCCTGCGCGGAGGCGAGCTTGTGATTCTTGCCGCGCGGCCGGCCATGGGCAAGACAGCTCTCGCACTCAACATCGGTCAGCACGTTGCAGCCAATCCGAAGAATCCGCAGACAGTAGCCGTCTTCTCGCTTGAAATGTCGCGCGAGTCGCTTCTTACGCGTATGATCTGCGCTTCGGCGAGAGTGGATCAGTCAAAATTTCGCGCAGGTTATCTGGGCAGCGAGGACCGGCGCAGGCTGGCTCTTGCAGCAACAGAGCTGATCGAAGCGCCGCTCTATATCGACGATTCGTCCAATGCCAATCTGATGGACATGCACGCCAAGCTGCGGCGCCTCAAAGCCGAGCGCGGCCTCGGCCTGGTGATTGTGGATTACCTGCAGTTGATGACCTCACGCGGCCGTTTCGAGAACCGTGTGCAGGAAGTCAGTGCGCTGTCGCGAGGACTGAAGCTGCTGTCGAAAGAGTTGAACGTGCCTGTACTGGTGCTTAGCCAGCTTAGCCGTGCGCCGGAATCGCGCCCCGGAGATCATCGCCCGCAGCTAAGCGATCTTCGCGAATCGGGCTCCATCGAACAGGATGCCGACCTCGTCTGTTTCGTCTTCCGCGAGGAATACTACAAGCCAGACCGCGAGGATCTACGCGGCGAAGCGGAACTGATCCTGGCTAAACAGCGCAATGGTCCTGTCGGGAAGCTCAAGCTCGTATTCCTCCATCAATTCACCAAATTCGAGAATCGCGTGGAGGATTTCAAGGACGATCTTCCACCGGAAGAATAAACCGCTGGTCCTTTTCAGTCCTGTTTAACGCGTGTTAAGGCAGAAGCGGGTAAACTGATACCCTTTGGGATGCTCCTTGAACTCGCGGGAATTCAGAAGCGATTCGGCGGCGTAACGGCGCTGCGGAAGGGCTTGCTTACAGTGAACGCGGGGGAAGTCCATCTACTGATGGGCGAAAACGGCGCTGGTAAATCCACCCTGATGAAGATCGTCTCGGGAATCGAGCGGCGCGATGGTGGATCGTTTCGCTGGAAGGGCTCCACAGTGGACTTCAAGCGGCCCCGCGATGCGTCGGAAGCCGGTATCGCCATGGTGCACCAGGAGTCGCTGCTCGCTCCGCATCTCACCGTTGCTGAGAATATTTACCTTGGGCGCGAGGAAGGCGTTTTTATCAGTAAGTCGCGATTGATCGCACGCGCCACCCGCTTGATTGAGGAACACAAGTTTCCACTTCAGGCCGACTGGCGGGTAAGCCGGCTATCGCCTGCCGGGCGGCAGCTGGTGGAGATCTGCCGCGCTATATCGCAAGGCGCATCCCTGCTGATTTTCGACGAGCCGACGTCGTCATTATCCGAATCTGAGACGCACGAAGTTTTCCGTATCGTCAGCGAACTGAAGGAGCGCGGTGTCGGCGTCATCTACATCACGCACCGCCTGGATGAACTGCGAGCTGTCGGCGATCGCGTCACCGTGCTGCGCGACGGCGAAACAGTGCACACTGGACCGCTGGCCGAGTTGACCGAAGCCGAGTTGATTCGTCATATGGTGGGCCGCGAGCTGTCAGCACAATATTTACGGCAGCCGGTGTCTCCCGGTGAAGTGATCCTCGATGTCCAGAATTTGTCGGTGCCTCCCTTGCTTCGAGACATTTCTCTTGTCATCCGGCGCGGCGAGATCGTCGGCCTGGGCGGACTGGTGGGCGCGGGACGGACGGAATTGTGCCGTGCGCTGTTCGGGATCGATCGCGCCGTAACCGGGAAGGTTTCGATTTCCGGCAAGCCAGCCGACCTTTCCTCGCCGCGCGCCGCGGTCCAATCCGGAATCGCGCTGATCCCGGAGGATCGCCAGGGTACTGGTTTGGCGACCCAGCTGTCCGTGCTGGTGAACACAACACTTGCCAGTCTCGACAAGGTCAGCAGTAAGGGCTTTCTTCATAAATCGAAAGAAGAGAGCGTGACGGCCGGTTTCATCGATCGACTGCGTATTCGCGCGAGTTCTCCGCACCAGATGGCTCGCCGGCTTTCGGGTGGAAACCAGCAAAAAGTAGTGATCGCCAAGTGGCTGGCTCGCGGAGCCAAGGTGTTTCTTTTCGATGAGCCGACACGCGGAATCGACGTCGGCGCGAAAGCGGAGGTGTTTGCAGTGATGGACGAGTTGGCGCGCGAGGGCGCTGCGATTCTGATGGTCAGCTCTGAGCTGCCGGAACTGCTGCAGGTGGCCGATCGCATCCTGGTAATGCGACGGGGCGAGATTTCCGGCGAGCTGCCGCGCGGGGCCTCGCAAGAGGACATCATGCGTCTGGCTGCCTTTGAATCCGTCAATACCGGAGACGCGGCGGAATGATCCAACGCTTGCTGCCTTTCGGTACACTGCTGGCCCTGTTTATCGGACTGGCCATCGCGTCGCCGAACTTTCTTACTGTTTCCAATCTTTCGAGCGTCATCCGCCAAACGGCCGTCATCAACATCATGGCGCTCGGTATGACGATGATCATCGTTGCCGGGGGCATCGACCTGTCGGTTGGCTCCGTTCTCGCGTTCGGCGGTTTGATGGGCACCATGGCCCTGGAGCACGGGTCGTCGATCCCGGTATCGGTTCTGATCGGAATTCTGGCAGGAATGTTCTGGGGCTTCGTCAACGGGTTTCTCACCACGCGGCTCAGCATTAATCCGTTCATCGTCACGCTTGGCACACTCGGAATTGTCCGCGGGATCACGCTCATCATTTCGAACGGTCTGCCGGTACACAACATTCCACAGGGATTTTCGTATCTTGGTGAAGGAACGTTGGCCGGAATACCGTTCGTTCTGTGGATCCTGCTAATCTGCGCGGTCCTGGTGCATATCATCCTCGAGAACACCAAGCTTGGCCGATACGCCTTCGCTATCGGCAGCAATCCGGAGGCGGCGTACTACACTGGTATCCCTGTCGCGTTTCATACCACCGCTGTCTATGCGATCGGCGGCATGCTGACGGGATTGGCCGGAATGATCGAAGCGTCCCGGCTGATGACCGGGCAGCCGACTGCCGGCCAGGGATATGAACTTCAGACGATCGCCGCCGTCGTAATCGGCGGAGGATCGCTGCGGGGCGGAGAGGGCACGGTAGTCGGCACGCTGGTGGGCGCTTTTATCATGGGGCTGCTTTCAAACGGCAGCGACC
Source organism: uncultured Solibacteraceae bacterium (assembly GCA_964441675.1). GTDB lineage: Bacteria > Acidobacteriota > Terriglobia > Bryobacterales > Bryobacteraceae > JAPKYZ01. The sequence continues at coordinate 3,507 of CAYTVP010000191.1, forward strand.
TGCTTGGCATTTCGCCATACCTGCAGCAAGCCATCATCGGCGCGGTCATTATCCTTGCCGTCAGTGTTGACGAGCTGCGCAAGCGGAAGGCAGTATAGGTGGTCCGCAGCTAACCGCGAGACCCAAAGACGCCCGCAGATGCGCCGGTAATCGCGACCCCGACGCAAACGATCACAACAGCAGAGAAGACCGGTACCAGCCGGGCGATCCGGTTCTCGCTAAAGCGAGAGACGCCGGGAAGCATGCTCCTTGCATAGATCACTGCCACACCCAATACGGTCAGAACGACAGCCATCCCGAGACTGAACGCGATCACCAGCACCAGACCGAGCCCTGTCCGCCCAAGAGCAATCGCGCTCAACAGCAGAACGAGAGCAGACGGGCATGGTACAAGGCCGCCGCTAACTCCCAAAGCGATCAGCCCGGGAAGCGTAACGGTTTCCGGAAGGGGGCCATGATTGTGCGATACAGTGTCGTCGTCGCGATGTTGGTGGCGGACCCATCCATGGAAGTGTTCCGATTGGCCGCCGCTCCGAATGTTCCACCCCAGCAACGCCGCCAAGCGCATCCGCAGCAGATAGAGGCCAATGGCGATGATGGAGCATCCTGAAAGGATTTCGAGCCACGGTGCAATTTGCTCCGGCAGAATATAGCGCGATAAGAACAGAGTTGCGAGACCGAGCAGCAGGACACTGATGGTGTGGGTGAAAGTGACCAGCCCTCCCAGCATCGCGGCATGGCGTACCGTTCCGCGCGTTCCGGCCAGATAGGCAGCCGTTAACAGTTTTCCGTGTCCCGGCGAGAGGGCATGCATGGACCCGAAGGCAAACGCGGCTGCCATGCCCGCCACGGCGAGCTGGAATGTTATTTCCCGTTGACCCAGCAGGTCCCTGAGAAAATCGCTGCCCATGATACCTTAGTATCTCTTGCTGGCGTCTCTGATCGACCACACCAACCTGAAGCCGGAGGCTGGCCGCGACGATATTCTGCGGCTGTGTGGAGAGGCCCGGGAATTCGGCTTTTACAGCGTTTGCGTAAATCCCTACTGGGTCGGGCTCGCGGCCACCGTAATGAACAGATCGGCCGTAAAAGTGTGCACCGTTGCCGGTTTCCCCCTGGGAGCCACCATCCCGATCGCCAAGTATACGGAAGCTCGTGACGCCATCTCCGCCGGGGCTTCGGAAATCGATATGGTGATGAATATTGGCGCCCTTGTATCGGGCGATCACAGCACCGTGGAAGAAGAAATCGAGTTGCTCGCCGTCACCTGTCACGAATCAAAAGCGAAGCTGAAGGTGATTCTGGAGACAGCGCTGCTGACAAACGACCAGAAGAAGATCGCCTGCGAGATCGCTGTTCGGGCAGGCGCCGACTTTGTGAAAACATCCACCGGGTTTGCCGCAAGTGGGGCCCGCGCTGAGGATGTCGCGCTCTTGCGGGCCGCCGTCGGTCCGGAAATCGGGGTGAAGGCATCCGGCGGAATCCGCACACTGGCGAACCTGGAGGCAATGGTGGCAGCCGGGGCCAATCGGATCGGATCCTCTTCCAGCACGAACATCGTGCTGGAATCGATGCTACAAAAAGCGTCCGGAGACCGGGGCCACTATAACGCTTCCGTATGAGCCGCGCAGACACAGGCGCGCGTTTCCGCCAGCGCGAGGAACTTCTCGATTACTTGCTCGAAGTCGCCGGAGTGGCGTCGGAGACGCTCGACCTGGACGAAATCCTGGAAACGGTGGCGGCGCTCATCGGGCGTGCCATTCCTACCGACATCTTCGCCATTCTCCTCTATAGCGACCGCCGGAAGACGCTGCGCATCCGATACGCCAAGGGTCACAGGGCGGAAGTGGTACGAAACCTGGAGATCCGGCTCGGGGAAGGTCTGGTCGGTACGGCCGCCCTGACACGCAAGCCGGTGCGCGTTGACGATGTCTGGCGCGACCATCGTTACTTGAATTCGCTCGATCCGGTGCGCAGCGAACTGGCTGTCCCGATGACCGTGCGCGGCCGTCTGGTGGGAGTCATCGACGTTGAATCAACGGAAGTCGGCACCTTCACCGTTGAAGATCAGGCACTGCTGACTCTGATCGCCTCTCGCGTTGCGTATGCCATCGACAATGCTCGGCTGCACCGGCGCCTGGAACGAAACAATCGCACGCTGCGAACACTTTCCGTTCTTGCGCAGGAATTTTCATCCATTCTCGATCTCGACCAGCTCCTGACGCGAATCTCGCTCGCGGTGCGCGTCCTGATTGACTTTGATGCTTTCAGCATTCTGATTCTCGAAGGCGATACGCTCCGGCATCGATTCAGCCAGCGTTATGACGAACGAGTAGAGACGGACAACATCAAGTTGGGGGAAGGCGTCACCGGCCACGCGGCCTACCTTCGGGAGCCCATCCTGGTACGCGATACACGCGACGACCATCGCTACATCCCGGCGCATCCGGATATTCGCAGTGAGGTGGCCGTACCGCTGATCGTGAAGGATCGCGTCATTGGCGTGATCGATCTCGAGAGCGAACGGATCGGCTACTTCACGGAAGACCACCTCCGCACGCTCACACTGCTGGCCCCGCAGGTGGCGATCTCCATTGAGAATGCCCGGCTGTACGAGGAAGTAGCGAACCGCCGGCGGGAAATGGAAGAAGACCTGGACGCCGCGCGGCAACTCCAGCGCGTCATGCTTCCGCGCGAAGCACCGCAGATCAGCGGGTTGGAGATCGGGCTCGGCTCTCGTGCCGCCCGTGACATCTCCGGCGACATCTACGACTTTTTCCAGCACGACAATGATTACGCTCTGATAGCCTTGGGCGATTCGAGCGGGAAGGGCGCCGCGGCAGCGCTGTATGGAGCGCTGGTCAGCGGACTGTTGCGCTCGATCGGACCGGAGCGGCATGGACCGGCTGTACTGCTGCAGATGATGAACGAAGCGCTGATGGAGCGTCAGGTGGCCGCGCAGTATGCCACGCTGCTGGGCATGCTCTGGCGCCCCAGCGAACGCACCATGACCATCGCGAATGCCGGATCCATTCCCCCTTTGATAGTCCGGCAGGGCCAGCTGTTTCAGCCCAGGATCGAAGGGGTTCCGATCGGTTTGCTAAGCGAGCAGAATTACGAGGAAACGATCGTGCCTCTCGAACACGGTGATGTCGTCATCCTTTGCTCGGACGGATTCCAGGATCAGCGGAACGAAGGCATAGGGGTTTATGGCGACTATGCGTTTCAGCGATTTCTTCCCACGGTTACCACACTGAGCGCACCAGCAATGTCCGATGCCATTTTCAAAGATCTGGACCGCTTTCGCGGTGCCCGTAAATTAGAAGATGACCAGACCGTCATCGTGATGAAAGTACTCTAACCGTTCGTGGAAAGCCCTTTTCGTTATATCGGCAACTCGCTTTATTGCGATGACGTCTCTCTTGTGGATATCGCCCGGGAGTGCGGTACCCCGGCCTACGTCTATTCGGCCGACGGCATTCGCAAACGCTACCGCGCCTATGACGAATCCTTTGCCGGCATTCCCCACCGAATCTGCTTTGCAGTGAAGGCATGCTCGAACCTTGCCGTGCTGCGGCTTTTAGCCGAATCCGGCGCCGGGTTCGATATCGTCTCCGGCGGCGAACTATTCCGTGTGCTGAGGGCAGGCGGCGATCCGGCAAAGGTGGTCTTTTCGGGCGTCGGAAAAACCGCCCAGGAGATCGACTATGCGCTCGAGCAGGGGATTCACAGCTTCAATTGCGAATCCGAGCCGGAGCTCGAAATGCTTAGCACTCTCGCGCAACGCCGTGGCGCGCGGGCGCGCATCGCCATTCGCGTGAATCCGGATGTGGACGCCGCCACTCATCCCTACATCTCGACCGGCCTCCAGGATCATAAGTTCGGTATCGCCATAGAACTGGCGCCGGAGATTTACAGGCGCGCGTTGTCGTTGCCGGGGCTTCTCGTAGAGGGCATCAGCTGCCACATTGGCTCGCAGATGCTGGACGAGGCTCCGCTACTCGAAGCGATCCAGAAGGTCCTTCATCTGGCCGGACGCCTTCGGAACGAGGGCGTCCCGATCCGTACGCTGGACCTCGGAGGCGGGCTCGGCGTCGCCTATCAGGACGTGCACCAAACGCCGGACATCTCACAATACGTGCGCGGCGCGGCGCAGCTGGTCAGCGATGGCGGCTTCGAGATAACGATGGAGCCAGGGCGTTCGATTACGGCCGAATGCGGCGCTCTTGTCTCACAGGTTCTCTTCCGCAAGATCACGCCGAAGAAGGAATTTCTGGTGATCGACGCCGCAATGAACGACTTGATCCGTCCCGCGCTTTACGGAGCTCACCACGAGATCGTTCCGGTGGAGCGCAAAGCAGATGCGCCCGCAGTAACCGCGGACATTGTCGGACCCGTCTGCGAGAGCGGAGACTTTTTGGCGAAGAACCGGCAAATCTCTGCTCTTGGCTCAGGCGATTTAGTGGCGGTTCTCACTGCGGGGGCGTATGGATTTGTTGCCGCGTCAAACTACAACTCCCGGCCACGTCCGCCCGAAGTGCTGGTCGATAACGGCTCCTGGCGGATTGTCCGCAGCCGGGAGACGCTGGAAGATCTGGTCCGCGGCGAAACCTGCTAGACCGGATAAGCTAAGAGCATGGATGGGCCTGCGGGAGATCGCCGGCCCCGGGGAATGACAACACGTGTATAGCCGGCATCACCGCAAAGTCAGGTTATTTTGCGCGATTGCCGATGGTGTCTGCACGTACGTGGCATTCGAGGGCGCATACTATCTGCGGCAGATGATGCCGTTTACCCGCGACTTCTATCTGGACGGGTCCGTACGCGCGCTTCTGATTGCTGTCGCGATTGCCCTGTGGGTCGGGCTGGCGTACTGGTTTGAGATTTACGATCGCCTGGACTCGGCGCACCCATCGGTGATCCTGCGCGACACGTTCCGCCAATGCCTTCTCGGTTCGGGCGGCTTGATTTTCGTCGAGTACATCACCCGGCTGGACCTCAGCCGCGCCTTCCTGGGGTTGTTTGCCCTGCTGTCCTGGGTCTTGCTTTGCCTGTTGCGCCTGAATGCCGGATCGCTGGTGGGCTGGATGCGGCGGGAATTCGGAG
>CAYTVP010000192.1:0-1267 GCA_964441675.1 uncultured Solibacteraceae bacterium
GAGAATGATACGGGTGATGCCTAACCGTTTGTGGAACTCGTCGGCGGACTTTACTGCGTCCTGGCCGGTCATGGCGTCGGCGACGAAAAGAATCTCAGACGGATTCAGCAGTTCCTTTAACTGCTGCAATTCAGTCATCAGTTCTTCATCGATATGGAGGCGCCCCGCGGTATCCACCAGGATGATATCCCGGCCCGCTTGGTGGGCTTCCTTTTTTGCGCCACGGGCCAGTTCCACCGGACGGTTCTCGCCTTCCGGACCCGCATAAACCGGAATCTGCAACTGTTTGCCCAGCACGGCCAACTGCTCGCGTGCCGCCGGACGATAGACGTCCACAGAGACCAGCAACGGTTTCGATCCCTGTTTGAGCAGCCACTTGGCAAGCTTCGCGGTCGATGTCGTTTTGCCCGAACCCTGCAGGCCGGCGATCATGACGATGGTCGGCGGCTCGCTGGCGAACTTGAGTTTTGCCGTGTGGGAGCCGAGAATCTTGACCAGCTCGTCACGGACGATCTTGGTAACCTGTTGCGAAGGCGAAAGCGCTGTCAGCACATCTTCGCCCATTGCCTTGACCTTGATGGCTTCGATCAGCTGTTTGACAACTTTGAAGTGAACGTCAGCCTCAAGAAGCGCCACCCGGATCTCCCGGAGGGCGGCCTCCATATTCTCGGCCGAAAGTTTCCCCTCGCCGCGCAGGTTCTTGAATACCCGCTGCAGCTTGTCGGATAAGTTGTCGAACATATTGGTCACTCGAACACCGGCCGGGACCACACGGCGGGTGTCTGCGTTACGACAGAGATATAGCTCTGAAGGGCAGAAATGCGAACAAGCTCATCCTAACACATCGTCCCCGCCGGACGCGCACACCGGCCGCCCAATGACCGGCTGGCAAATCCGCCCTGCAAATCCATCCCAACCACTGTATTTTAGAAGGAGCCGTATTGTGGCGGTACCCTCCGCCTCACTTACATTCGTCTCAATCAAAAATGTCTCGCCGCATTGTGCTCTTGTTCACGCTAGCCTGCGTATCCGCAGCAGCTCAAAGTCCCCGTCTCGCCTGGTCATCGTTGATCGATCGCGGGAATCAGGAAACCGCGCAGATCGTCATCCCCGATGGAGAAGGGGGTGCCTGGGTTGCCGGCGTATCCAATTCAAACTACGAGGCGGTAGGGCCGAACTGGCCATTCCAGGCACAGCGCAAGGGACTGAACGATATCTACATCGCTCGATATCGCCCGGAGGCAAACGGCGGCACGACGCTACTGTT
>CAYTVP010000192.1:1277-3282 GCA_964441675.1 uncultured Solibacteraceae bacterium
CATGGTTCGGAGGGTCCGCCGACGACGTGATCTCGGCGATGCGCCTCGGCCCCGACGGACGGCTGTATTTTACCGGCTACACCAAGTCGACCGACTTGCCGCTTGGAGGCGATACTTTCCAGAATACGAATGCCGGTAGCGTGGACAGCTTTGTCGCCGTTATCGACCCCCGCCTGCCTGGGGATGCATCGTTGGCTTTCTCGACGTATTTCGGCGGCGATCAGGACGACGCGGCCCGCGCGATCGCACTTGCACCCGATGGAACGATCGTCATTGTCGGAGATACCACTTCCAACACCCTTAACATCGTCAATGGCGCGCAGCCGGTGAATCGCGGTGGAACAGACGCCTTCATCCTGCGCTGTACGCTGAGCGGCATCGTCTACTCGTCGTACTTTGGCGGCGATTCGACAGACGGCTCGGTGGCGGTGGAAGTCGATGCGCAGAACCAGATCTGGTTCGCCGGGTGGAGCGCGTCCTGGAACTTTCCGATAACTCAGAACGCCATGCAAGGCGGCCTGCAGGCCACCTTCGACGGATATCTTACGCGACTGGATACCGGACGCGAAGGTCTCGACAGCTTGATCTACAGCACATTCCTCGGCGGCGACGGCAACGATTTCCCCACCGCCATGGTCACCGATCAAGCGGGCACGCTCTGGATCGGCGGATATACCACGTCCACGAACCTTCCCACTCCAGTTGCTCCGTATCAGCCTGCTTACAGCGGATACACTGACGCATTTCTTTTCCGGATTCAAGTTCAGGATGTTCCCGCTCCCTGGCTGATCTACGGCACCTATTTCGGTGGGATTGGGCACGAGGTTCTCACGGGTTTGGCAGTCCGGCCCGACGGAGCGATCGCAATGACCGGCTATCAGATGTACGGCGCGCTGCCCGTCACCCCGTCGGCCATTCAGCCATTGCCGGGCTCGGAGTTTGCGGATGGTTGGATTGCGACTCTCAATCCATTAGTCGCTCCGCCTGCGGCACTGGAATACTCGAGCTACCTGGGTGCGGAGTTCAACGATGTCGCCACTTCAGTAGCCTACGACGCAGAAGGCGCCCTTTATTTGTCCGGTTACACGCTGTCCTATCGGTTTCCTGTAACAGACGGATCGGTCCGCACCAATCCGCCTCCGTTCTCGAGCGGATTTGTGCAAAAGATCGTGAACGAAACAACGGATACACAGTGAATCTACAGTCCAGGAAAGATCTGGTTTACCTTTTCCTGGCTGGCTTATTTGTCACCAACGCCATCCTGGGAGAAGTGCTCGGCGGCAAGCTGATTCAGACCGGGCCGTTCGTGATGAGCCTCGGTGTAATTCCCTGGCCGATCGTATTCCTGTCCACCGATCTGATCAACGAATACTTCGGCCCGAGCGGTGTTCGCCGGCTGACGCTGATGACGGTTGGGCTGATTATCTACGCCTTCATAGTCATCTTCATCGCGATGGCGATTCCGGCCGCGGCCGTATCGCCCGTTCCCGATCGAGAGTTTTCGATCGTATTCGGCCAGTCGCTATGGATCATCGCGGGTAGCGTAATCGCGTTCTTAATCAGTCAAATGGTGGATGTTTTTGTCTTCTGGGTATTTCGGAATCGCACGAAAGGGCGCCATCTTTGGCTGCGGGCAACCGGCTCGACTGCGGTGTCCCAGCTAATAGACACTTTCGTCATACTGGCGATTGCTTTCTGGCTTCCCGGCAAAATCGGCTTCCGCGACTTTCTCAGCTTGGCCGGCACAAACTATACCTATAAATTTGGGATCGCGGTGGCGCTAACACCCCTGATTTACGCAGCCCACAGCGCAATTGACCGGTTTCTCGGGGCGCACGACGCGGAAAGTCTGATTGCTGCCGCCGGTGCGGCCGGCCACGATGCCCACGTGGCGGGCTAGTGGAGCATTGCTTCCAACGCTTCTTCGAGCCTCGGATGACGGAATTCGAATCCGGCACGTTGTGCCGCTTCCGGCTTCACGCGATGACTGCCCATGACAACATCC
>CAYTVP010000192.1:3292-8604 GCA_964441675.1 uncultured Solibacteraceae bacterium
TCATTGCGCGTGCCAGCGTCTGCGTGAACTCATCGTTGCGGACGGCGCTCGGTGCGACGCCGTTGATTGCGCCCTGAAGCGGGTTGAGCGCGGCGTAGCAGTACAACTCCACGAGATCATCGAGATGGATCCAGCTCATCCACTGCAGGCCGGCGCCGAACCGCGCGCCGAGCCCTAGCTGGAATGGCCGAAGCATCTGCTTCAACGCTCCCCCTGATGGGTGGAGGGCAAGGCCGGTGCGGATCTTAACAACGCGCACGCCGAGGGGAATAGCACGGTCCGCCTCACGCTCCCAGTCTGCGCAAACATCTGCCAGAAAACCGGAGCCTGCACTGGAAGATTCCACCAGGAGTTCGTCGTCCCGGTCTCCGTAATAGTCCACTCCCGATGCGCTGATCAGCGCCGATGGCTTGCGGGCGGCACGGGAGATACCCTCCACAAGGTGTCGTGTACCCAGTTCACGGCTGTCATGAATTCGCCGCTTGGCTTCGCTAGTCCAGCGCTGCAGGAGCGGCTCGCCGGCCAGGTGGATCACAACATCGGCATCGCGGAAAGGCTCAACGGGCGCGGGGCCCTGCATGCTCCAAAAATACTGGCCAACATGCCGGTCCGGCCGTTCCACAACCTTCCGCGTCAGAATGCTGACAAAATGCCCGTCACGCAATAGGCGATCGGTCAGTCGCCTGCCAATGAATCCATTGCCGCCAGTCAGAAGAAAATTCATGAGCGAAAAGTATCCGTGGTCCAGCAATCCAGCCGCCACCGGAATAGAGAGAACGCCGAACTTTTACATCAAGCCCTACATCCCAAGCCCTACATCATAGTTACAAGCACTGCGATTGCGATAGTCAAGTCCGGCTGCCCGCGCGATTCCGCCCGAAGCGTTGATCCAACTTTTCTTTCGGAGTAGTATGTGGACAAGGTGTTCCGCAAAGTCGCAGCGCTACTGGTAATTGTGTCCTTTGCCGGCGTTCCGACTTTTTCGCAGGCGTGGACAGCGATTACCGGCGGACTTTCCTGTTCCCGGACCGCGAAACACTGTTGCTGCAAGAAAGAAGCATCCGACGACCACACGTCTGTGCGTGCTCCGAAGCACTGCACAGGAAAATGCGATTCGGTGCCGCCGCTTGCGAGCATCGTTTTCGCTCCCGGCAGTGCACGTTCCGGCGAGAGTTTCGAGACTTCAGGAAGCGTCGCGCGGCTTCCCGAATTCGCGGCTCCGCCGGCTGAGCATTATCCCAACCTCTATCAGCGTCCGCCTCCTTTCACCCTCTAACCGGCCATCGCCTCATTTTTAAGCTGTGCCGCCTATGGAGGGTGTATGCACGTTCGTGCATTGGCAGTAATTTCCCTTTGCGCGCCATGTTTCGCGCAAAGTATTGGTGCCGGTCTTTCTGGCCGCGTCTTAGATGCTCAGGGTTTACCGATAGAGAAGGCCGCGGTGCGTGTCATCAGCCGGGACAACGCTTCGATTGTGCGGCTGACAACGGAATCAAACGGATTTTTTCAAGCTTCCTCGCTACAGCCCGGCAGCTACTCGGTTGAGATCAGCAAGGAAGGATTTGCCACGTCGACGTTGGAGCTGACGGCCCTGACAATCGGCGACAATCGTTCCCTGCGGGTGGCGCTCATTCCCGCCGGCGTGACCGAGAGCGTTACGGTTGAGTCCAGCGTTGCGGCGGTCAACCTGACGCAGGGCGACACCGGGAGCAGCTTCGGACAACCTGCTCTGGCTCTGCCGAACGTTGCCGGCGGAAATGGCCGTAACTTTCGTACGCAGGTGTTTCTCGCCCCGGGAGTCACACCGGCCACCACTGCGCATCGCCCCTTTGCGTCGGCCGGAGCACGCTCGCGAAATAACAACTATCTGCTCGACTCGACTGACTACAACGAAGTGGAAGGCGGTTTACTGATGGGTCGCGGCTCAAGCGAACAGTTGATCTCCGTCGAAGCGCTGGAGGGAATTCAAGTCCTGACACACAACTTCAAGGCCGAGCACGGGCGCCAGAACGGTTCGATCGTTTCGATGGTGACCAAGCGCGGCAGCAACGATTGGCACGGAGTAGTGTACGAGTATCTGCGGAACGACGCGCTCGATGCGCGGAATACGTTCGATCTGGTCCGGCCGCCCCTGCGTTTCAATCAGTTCGGCGCGAATGCCGGCGGGCCGGTTGTCCGCAACAAGACATTCGTGTTCGGAAATTTCGAAGGATTTCTCCGCCGGACAACCAATGCCACGACCGTGCAGACATTAACGGACGCCCAGCGTGCGTCTGCCCAGCCCGCAGTCGCTCCGCTTGCCGCGATGTATCCGCGGCCCAATATCTCCGGCACAAACCTGTATCGCGCCAATGTTCCGACCGGCGGCGATCAGTGGAACTATGTCCTGCGTGTGGATCAGGAACTCACCAGCCGGCAGCGTCTCTTCGGAAGAGTCACCTACCTGAAGTCGGACTCGAACGGTGTTGCGGGCGCCGGATTGCAAGCCTACAACACATTGTCTTCGCCACAAGGATATTCGCTGCATCATACCTGGGCTCCGGATTCGAGGACTGTGAATGAAGCACGCTTCAACTACACGCGGTTCGTCTTGCGCGACATCTTTGAAGATCCGGTTCAACTGGGCGACCCGGCGATCAACGGAGAAGTGGGAACCGTATTCGTCAACGGCCTTTCGCAGCTCGGTCAATACAGTTTTATGGCGCGGCAGACAGCGCAGAATAACTTTCAATGGACCGACGACCTCTCGCGCACAATGGGGAGCCATGCCATGAAGTTCGGCGCAGCGATCCGGCGGCTGCAGTTGAACAGCGGCACGATCACGCCGGGTTTTACCGGGCAGCTGCGATTCAACAATGTCCAGAATTTTCTGGCGGCTCTGCCTGCATCCTACAACCGCAACATCGGCAATCCTTACATTGGCCAGCGAGCTACCGAATATAACTTCTACGTTCAGGACGACTGGCAGGTTCATCCGCGGCTAGTGCTGAATCTTGGACTCCGCTACGAGTACAACACCGTTCCGACAGAAGCGAACAATTTGATCCAGGAACAGTATCGATTTCTTCCCGATCGCAATAACTTTGCACCGCGCTTCGGATTTGCCTGGCGCGCGGATCGATCCGGCCGGACGGCTGTCCGCGGCGGTTACGGAATCTATTACAACGTCCTGGAGCTCAGCTTTGTCGGACTCACGCGCTTCAACCCACCGTTGATCGGCAATATCGTTGCCGCCAATCCAACATTTCCGGATCTCGCCGGGAACGCCAGCCAGACGATTCCCTCCGGCCTCGTGATCCCCCAGCAGAATGCGCGCCAGCCGTATAACCAGCACTTCAACCTGACGGTCGAGCGGCAGATCTTCAATCCTCAGACGACACTGTCAGTGGCATACGTGGGGACGGTAGGATTAAAAGCTCCGCGAACATCCCGGCCGAACGGTGGCGACGGTTTGCCGCAATCCTCCCGTCCGGACCCCAGTATCGGCGTCGTGAATTATCTCGAAACTGCCGGTGCCTCGAATTACCACGCTTTGCAAACGCAATTTCAATGGCAGCATCGAGGCTTGTTCCTCCGTACCGCTTACACGTACTCGAAGGCGATTGATCAGGTGTCAGATATTTCGTCATCGAATCAGAACATCGACCGGGGCCTGCTGGCGCTCGATGAAACAAACTGGCGTCTGAATCGGGGCCGGTCCGATTTCGACATGCGGCACATTCTGACGTTCGCCTATGGGTGGGAACTGCCCTGGGGCCGGAATCGCCGTTTCCTGGGCGGGTGGTCGATTCAGGGAATTGCGACGGCTCAATCCGGCCGGCCTTACACACTGTTTTCCGGCACCGATAACCTGGCCGGGTCGAACAACAATCGCATTCTCGATATTCACGGCACGTTGATTCGCGCGAGCGCCTCAGAACGCCGCGCGATCGAGTTGGCGCCGGGAGTTAGCCGCGCCGCCATTACCCCCGTGCCGGGCACTCTCGGAACTATCGGACGAAACACCGAAACCGGCGACCGTCTGGTGTCGATCAATGTCGCGGTGAGCAAGCGATTCGTGTTGAATGACCGTGCACGGCTGGAGCTTCGCGCCGAAAGCTTCAATATCTCGAACACAACCAACTACGCCACGCCAGACGGTGTGTTGACCTCGCCGAACTTTGGACAGGCACTCGCGGCATTCGATCCCCGGCAAATCCAACTGGCGTTGCGATTCACTTTCTAATGAAGGAGAACCCATGAAATTCGCTGTCATCTCTTTACTGGCCGTTGCTGCCGCTTCGACGCAGCAAATCTCATGGGAGCCGGCTCCCCGGCCCATTGATGAAGGGCGCAGCCCGAAGTTTCTGGCGCGGCGCGCCCAGGGTGTCCTCGCCATCCATACCAAGGCCGGAAATCTGTACTACCAGTCGTCCAACGACGTCGGGGAGACATTTTCGCCGCCGCAGAAGGTCAACAATATCGACGGAGAAGTCTCCGATCATGGTGAGAACTCGCCGCAGCTCCTATTCTCGCCGGATGAGATGACACTCTATGCGGTCTGGAATGCCAAAGACCCGAAAGATCCGGCAGGCAGCCAGGTGCGCTTCTCCCGCGGCACTGCAATGATGACCAGCTGGTCGCCCGCGGTTACTTTAAACGACGACGGATTGCCGGTCAGCCACGGATTTCAAGGCGCGGGTGTTGGTCCGGATGGAACGATCTATGTTGCGTGGCTCGACGCCCGCGACAAGGCTCGTGGAGAATCCGACAAAGTGGAGGGAGCAACGGCGGGCACATCGGCCCTTTACCTTGCGATCTCATCCGATGGTGGCAAGACGTGGCGGCAAAACGTACGGATCGCAAAGGCAGTATGTCCGTGCTGCCGCGCCGCCGTTGGATTCGCAGGTAAGAACGTCGTCGTCACGTATCGAGGCGTCGAGGCAGGTGATATGCGCGACATCATGTCGGTTGTTTCCGCCGACCGGGGCGTCACCTGGTCCACGCCACAATTAATTTCCCGCGACAACTGGAAAATCAAGGGTTGCCCGCATGTCGGCGCCAGCCTTGCTTCTATAAACGGCCGGCTCTATGCCGCCTGGTATACGGAGGGTGGCGGCAAACCCGGCATTTTCCTGGCAGAGACTCGAGACGGTGGAAAAACCTGGCTGCCGAAGAAGCTGCTCTCCAGCGGCACGCACGACCCGACTCATCCCTACCTGGTAGCCGGCGAGGACCGTCTCGCGGTAGTCTTCCAAGGCCGTGATGGCGAAAAGGATGCTGGATGGGGCAAGTCTGGCGTATATTTCCGCGAGGCGTATCCGGACGGCCGC
>CAYTVP010000193.1:0-8600 GCA_964441675.1 uncultured Solibacteraceae bacterium
CGAGAACCGCCTGCGACCCGTCGGTAACGCGGCCTGTAATCTGCGCCGTTTGAGCAACAACGGCAATAGGGACGACCAAAATCAGAATGTGGCGGATCAGTTTCATGGCCTCAATCCTTCAGGCGTCGACTTTGCGCCATTATACTTGCCGGCGAAATTCCGTTCGCGGCGAAAAGCGTTGTTGTCGCATTTCGCAAGAGTTTATTTCTGTATCCTCGGGCGGTGAGATTGCACGGATACCGAATCTGCCTTTGCCAAATAGCGAAAATTCGCTCAACGGTCACGGCGTCACCGACGATGGCACTATTTTTGCAAGTTCACGCGGATAAAGAGAGCTGGAGTATCTCCCGCCTGGACCTCAGCCGCAAGACTTGGGTACCGATCCAGCAAGGGCAGACCACTACCAACAAATAAGTCTACGGAGCCAATGGAAGGACTTTGGCGACCTGGAGTCGCGATCCGTCATTGATAGAGTTCCTGCCGATAAATTGAAAGTTCACTGTTTCCGGGAAGATTAAAAAACGATAGCAATGCGGGGTAGTTGGGGTATGCTGTCAGAGATACGGGCCGTCTCCGCTCCTTCGGTTTGGTCGTTGGGGAAAGGGGTGGAGCGGAGACGCTTGTTCCCGTTTTCCATATATACGCATCCGCTCGAATTTCGTTCCCAAAATTTTTCAGGTTTTTAGCATCCCCACTACAGCGTTTACGAGTAGTGAGCCCAGACCGAGGGGAATCAACGACTTCCATCCAAGATCCATCAACTGGTCGTAGCGTAGCCGCGGCCAGGTTCCCCGGAACCAGATCAGCAGATAAATCAATAGTCCCACTTTTACGAAAAACCAGAACAATCCGGACAGCTGCAGGTTAATGGCGGGGATGGCAAACGGAATCGACAGAAGAATCAACACCGCGCCCACGGCGCGCAGCCCGACGCGGGCGACCGGATGCGGTACCTTGCGCGACATCGGAAAGCAAGCCACTCCGGGAAGGGCAATCGCGAGCACCGGGACGACGTAGCGGAACGGAAATTCGAGCCACGCCACATTTGGAAACGGGCGCATCCAGCCACCAAGGAATAACGTCACCGCAGCCCCCGTAATCACGAAGATGTTGGCGTACTCGGCGAGCATGTAGAGCGCCCAGCGAAAGCCGGAATACTCGGTATGGAACCCGGCAACCAGCTCCGATTCCGCCTCCGGCAGATCGAAAGGAGCACGATTGGTTTCGGCGGTAGCCGCAATGATGAAAATCACAAACGGCACCAGCATCAGACCGTAATTGTCGAACACAAACCACACCTGCCGCTCATATTGCGCGCGGACTATGCCGGTCATGGACAGGGTTCCGGCCGCCAGGACTCCGGTGACCAGCGCAAGCGACAATGCCACTTCGTAGCTCACCAACTGCGCGGCGGATCGGAGCGCGCCCAGGAGGGGATAGTGGGAATTCGACGCCCAGCCACCGAAAATGATCCCAAGAATTCCCACGGCTCCCATGGCGGCGATGACCAGAAGGCCGACGTTGACGTCAGCGGCGACAATTGCCGGGCTGAATGGAAGCACCGAAAAGCTGGTGAGCGCGGTAAACACAGAAACTACCGGCGCGCCAAGGAACAGCCAGCGGTCGGCACGAGAGGGAATGATGTCTTCCTTCAGCAGCAGCTTCAGCGCATCGGCTAGGGGCTGCATCAATCCATACGGACCAACCCGCATCGGCCCAAGGCGTACCTGGAAGTCAGCCAGCACCTTGCGTTCAACGTGGACAATGTAGCCGGCTACCAGTGGGAACAGCAGGATGACAAACAGCAGGATCAGGAGCGACGTCAGCATGCTTTTACCCATCGAAGGAGGGGCTCGGGAAAGAGTCCCAAGCCGAGGGTTCCCAACGCCGCGGCCGCCAGCGAGATCCGAATCCCCCAGCTTGCCGCCAAGGGCTGTTCTCCGGTCACCGGAGCCGTAAACATTACCCGAACAATGCGGAAGTAGTAATACAGTGAGACGGCCACATACGCAGCGCCAATCAGGGCAAGAACATACTGCTGGCTTTCCACCAGGGCCGCGAAGATATAGTATTTGGCCAGAAATCCCGCGGTCGGCGGAATGCCCGCCAGCGACAGCAGGAAAATCAGCATCAGGACCGCATAGAGAGGACTTCTCACAACCAGGCCGTTCAGATCATCCAGGTGATCTCCGGCGATCGACTCGCGGCGCAAGGCCACCAGAATGAGAAATGCGCCGAGTGTCATGAAAACATAAACCGCCAGATAGACCAGCACGCCCTGATAGCCGGTGTTGTTGCCGGCCACAAGGCCCAGCAGTATGTAGCCGGCGTGACCAACGCTCGAATACGCCAACAGCCGCTTCACGTTGTCCTGGGTGAGTGCCGCGAGATTGCCGATGGTCAGGCTGGCCAGAGCGATGGCAATCAAGGCCGGCTGCCATTGCTCTCGAAATCCACTCAACGGTCCGGTAAACAGGCGAATGACCAACGCAAACGCAGCAGCCTTCGATGCAACCGATAAATATGCCGTAATCGGCGTAGGAGCGCCTTCGTAAGCGTCCGGCGTCCACATGTGGAAAGGTGCGGCGCCGATCTTGAACGCAAGCCCCGCGCCCGTCGTGACCAGCGCCAGCCAGAGAAGCGGATTTCCGGGATCGATTGCCGCCAGTCCTTCGGCGATCGCGTTCAGGCGTGTGGCTCCGGTCAGTCCGTAGAGCAGCGAAAACCCATAGATCAAAAATCCCAACGCGAATGCCCCGAACAGCAGGTACTTCATCGCCGCTTCGTTCGAGCGCCGGTCCGCGCGGCAGAATCCGACGAGGATGTAGAAGCAGATGGCCATGGTTTCCAGGCCCACAAATAGCGTTACCAACTCCGTACCCGTGGCGAGAAAGAACATGCCGGCTTGCGCCAGAAGAACGAGCGAATAGTATTCACCGTGGTGCTCGTGTTCGATCTCGAGATACCGGTAGGAAATCAGTGCTGTCAGGATGGCCGCGGCCACAAACATCGCGTTGAAAAAGACGGCCATTTCATCGAGCACCATGGCGTCCTGAAATGCGCCCAGAGGCTGGCGCGCAGCGTCCAGGTACCGCCACTGTCGAAACAGCATGAAGCCGGTGAACCCTTCGCCGATGAGAAGCAGGACAAGCCCGCCGCGCCCGCGGCAGAATAGCGTTGCGAGCGCGAATAACGACAGCAGGATCGCCGGAAGGAGAACGAAATTATCGGTGCTGGTATAGAAACTGTTCACCGGATGCCTTCCAGAAGGGCAGCCACTGGCCGCTCCAGAAGCTCGAAATAGGGGCTGGGGTAGACACCGATGAGGATCGCCCATGCCGCAAGCGGCGCCAGCATCAGCCACTCCCTTGCGTTCAGATCGCGGACACTCGCATTGGCGGGCGTCAGCGGACCCAGCATCGTCCGCTGGTAAAGCCACAACAGGTAGGCAGCTCCGAAAACAATTCCGGGCACAGACCAATACGCCCAGGCGCGGCTAGCCTGAAAAGCACCGCTCAGAATGGTGAATTCTCCGATGAAGCCATTCAGCAGGGGCAACCCGGCAGACGAAAACATCGCGATGGCAAACAGGGTGGCGAAGTGCGGCATGCGGTGAGCCAGACCGCCGAAATCCGCAATCTTCCGGGTGTGGCGCTGATCGTAGACGATTCCGACCAAAAGAAACAACATGCCGGTCGAGATCCCATGATTCACCTGCTGGAGGATGCTGCCGGTAAGCCCCAGCGTGTTCATCGAAAAAATACCGAGAGTGCAGAACCCCAAATGGCTGACGGAAGAGTATGCCACCAGCCGCTTCCAGTCCTGTTGCACCAGGCTGACCAGCGCTCCGTAGAGGATAGCAACAATGGAGAGGATCGCCAGCCATCGGACAATTGCGACGCTATTCGATGCATGCGGAAGCAGAGGCAGCGCAAAGCGCAGCATGCCGTAGGTTCCCATTTTCAGCAGCACGCTCGCCAGCAGGACCGATCCGGCCGTGGGTGCTTCGGTGTGCGCATCCGGCAGCCAGGTATGGAACGGAACCATCGGTGTCTTGACAGCGAAGGCGATAAAAAACGTCCAGAAAATCCATTCCTCCGGAACGGCAGCCGGCTTAGCCGCCAGTAGAGTTTCCGCATCGAAGGTGGTGGCGCCCGCGGCGAAGTACAACGCCAGGATCCCGATCAGCATCAGCACGCTTCCGGCAAGCGTATACAGCAGGAACTTGATGGCGGCATAAAGGCGCCGCTCCCCGCCCCAGATCCCGATCAGGAAATACATCGGGACTAATGTGAACTCGAAAAAGACAAAGAACAGCATCAGGTCACGAGCGACAAAGACGCCATACATCGCCGACTGGAGCAGCAGCAGCATGGCGTGATACTCCTTCACGCGGTATGTAATCGACGTCCATCCGGCGAGCGTTGCCAGAAATCCGGTAGCCGCGGCCAGGAAAACCAGAAGGAGAGAGATACCGTCGACGCCGACGCTATAGTCGACCCCCAGCGAAGGGATCCAGGAAAATTGCTCCAGGAACTGATAATCGGAATTGCGGTCGAATCCCAGGACCATGGCCAGCACCAGGAACGGCCCCGCAGTCTGCGCCGCCAACGTCAACATCCGCGAATAGCGCGCCGGCGCGGCCAGAACTGTGACTAAGCCGAACAGCGGAGTAAGCAGCAGCCACGTAATCATGCGATGAGGCCTCGCCAGATGGCCCATCCCAGCAATACGGCGATGCCGGCCAGAAAGACGAGAGCATAGGCCTGCACCGATCCGGTCTGGACAATGCGGATCGGATATGAGCTGAGCTTGACAAGCAATCCTGACAAGCGGACCAAGCCGTCCACAATCCAGTGGTCCCAGAACGCGGATAGCCGCGAGACGGCACGTACGATCCAGGCGGCGGCATTTACCGCCCCATCCACAAGATAGCGGTCGATACCGCTGAGCAGCCCCCCGCCCCGCTGCCCGACGGCGCGGCCGAATACGCCGAACAGCACATCATCGACATACCATTTACGGCGGAACAGAAAGTAGAACGGAGACAGAAAGCGAATGTTGCGATGAGCCAGGAAAATGCCCGCAAGAGCAGTGGCGGTAGCCAGAGCCATCAGCAGGTACTCGGTTGTTCCATCGTGGCCATCAGCCTCGCGCAGGGGAACGTACCCGGCAAAGATGCTGCCAATCGCAAGCACTACCAGCGGAGCGCTCATCGAGAGCGGAAGGCGGTGCGGTTCCCCATGATGCGATTCCCCCAGGAACGTCAGGTGCACCAGGCGCCACATATAGAACGCGGTCAGCAGCGAAGTCAGTAATCCAAGCGCCCACAGCGCGGGGGACTTGAGAAACACCTCCCAGAGGATGTCGTCCTTTGAGATAAAGCCCGCCAGGCCGGGAACTCCCGCGATGGCGGCCGTTCCGATGACCATCGTCCAGAACGCAAAGGGGAAATTCTTCTTAAGTCCTCCCATGCGGCGCATATCCTGCTCGCCATCGAGCGCGTGGATCACCGCGCCCGCGCCGAGGAACAGCAATGCCTTGAAGAAGGCATGCGTGAACAGGTGAAAAACGGCCGTCCAGTAAGCACCCACTCCAAGGGCCAGAAACATCAATCCAAGCTGGCTGACCGTGGAGTAGGCCAGCACGCGCTTGATATCGTTCTGAACCATGGCCGTTGTGGCCGCGATGATGGCCGTCACCGCGCCGATGGCGGCGATGACGGGCGGCACTGCGGGCGCCAGGTCGAAGATCGCTTGCGAGCGGGCAATGATATAGACCCCGGCGGTGACCATCGTGGCAGCATGGATCAACGCGGAAACGGGCGTGGGACCCTCCATCGCATCCGGGAGCCAGGTGAACAGCGGAAACTGCGCGGATTTGCCGCAAGCCGCGATAAACAGCAGCACCGCTACGCTCGTGGCCCACTGCGCCGATGCGTTTTCGAACACTGTCGTGTAGCGCAGACTGCCGGCGGAGGCGATCAGCGTGAACATCGCCAGCAGATATCCGCAATCGCCGACACGGTTCATCAGAAATGCCTTGTTTGCCGCATCTCCGGCCGGTTTGCGGTCGAAATAGAATCCGATCAGAAGATAGCTGGCGAAGCCCACTCCTTCCCATCCGGCGAAGGCGAGCGCGTAGTTGTTGGCCATCACCAGCAGCAGCATGAAGAACACGAAAAGGTTCAGATAACCGAAGTAGCGGTAATAGCCGCTATCGTGCTCCATGTAGCCGATCGAATAGACATGAATGAGAAAGCCAATGCCGGTGACGACCAGCATCATCAGGCTAGAGAGCGCGTCACCATAAAATCCCCAATCGGCGCCGATGCCCGGGAGCCAGGTGGCAAAGATCCATTCCTGATAAAGCTCTCCCGAGTTTCGAAGTTGGATGAAGGCAAGAACAGACAGAATAAAGGAGACGGCGATTGTCGAACACGAGATCGTGCTGATTACCGCGCGCGACATGCGCCGTCCGGCGATCAGCATCAGGGCCGCCCCCACCAGCGGAAGGCCGGGGATGAGGGCTACCATTTCAGCAGATTCACCTCGTCGGCATTGACTGTCTCCCGGTTGCGGAAGAGCGCGATCAGAATCCCCAGGCCCACCGCCGCCTCAGCAACGGCAATGGTGATCACAAAAATGGCAAAAATCTGGCCATCCATGTTCTGCCATCGCTCCGAAAAAGCGATTAGATTCAGGTTGGCGGCATTGAGGATCAACTCAATCGACATCAGAATGACGACGATGTTGCGGCGAATGAGGACGCCGAGTGTCCCAATCAGAAGCAGCGCGAGTGAGAGCGCCACATAGTGTCCGGCCGTAATCATGTCTTGGGAGTACGCGCCAGCAGCACACTGCCGACAACGGCGGCCAACAAGAGCAGCGATGCCAGCTCAAAAGGCACCAGATACTGTGTAAAGAGAAGATCGGAAAGCCGTTCGGTATTGCCGAGCAGCCACTGCTGCTCCGGCGCCGGAGGCGGCAACTGCGACACTCCGTGACGGATCAACCAGACTGCTTCGACCGACGTCACGAGGACGACCACGGCGGCAGCCCACCACTGACCGTTAAATTGCCGCTCAGCAGCGTAACGGTCGAGATTGACCAGCATAATGACGAACAGGAACAGCAGCATGATGCCGCCGATATAAAGAATGATCTGGACGGCGAATAGAAACTCCGCCTTCTGGAGCAGAAACAATCCGGCCGTACCCAAAAGCGAGGCGATCAGCCACACTGCCGAATGGACAGCATTACGGGACAGAATGGTCATCACCGCCCCACCCAGCACCACCGCGGCGAACATCCAGAACAAAACGGTGTCGGGTGTCACTGGCGATACTCCGTCGGACGCGGACCTTCTTCGAGCATCTGGCGGTCCCAGATGGCGCCCTCGCGTGAATAGCTGGCAAGCTCGAAATCCTGCGTCAGCTCAAGCGCATCGACGGGGCAGGCATCCTCGCACAATCCGCAAAACATGCAGCGAGAGGTGTCATAGGTAAACGTGGTCAGCTGCTTGCGATTCTTCTCATCGCGTTGCCAGCCTACAACAATCAGGTTTTCCGGGCAGGCGATCGCACAGAGGTTGCAGGAAATACAGAGGGTTTCTCCGGTTTCCGGATGAATATTCAGCCGCGGTGCACCGCGAAAGCGTTCCGAGACCTGCGGATGCACAAGAGGATACTGTTCGGTGTAGATGTTCTTCGGGTGCTGACTCTTAAAGGTGACCCAGAGTCCCTCGAACAGATCCACCAGCAACAGGCGGCGCAGGAATCTGCGAAAAGTCGCCATCAGCGGTCCACCTCGCCCATTACGAAATCGATAGTTCCGATAATCATGACTACATCGGCGACTAGCGACCCGCGTGCCATCCGGTCGAGACCCTGCAGGTTGAGGAAGCTGGGAGGACGCACACGAACCCGATAAGGATTCAACGACCCGTCGCTGATAATAAAGTAGCCCAGTTCGCCCTTCGGGGCCTCGACTGAGACATAGACCTCTCCCGCCGGAGGCTTGATCACTTTCGGCACTTTAGCCATGATCGGCCCGTCCGGAATTCGCGCTAACCCCTGCCGAATGATGCGAACGCTTTCCCTCATCTCGGCCATGCGGACAACATAGCGGTCGAAAGTATCGCCGGTCTCGGCGGTGGGAATATCAAACTCATACTGCTCGTAGCCGGAATACGGAAATGCGCGGCGAATGTCCCAGGCCACTCCGGCGGCGCGTAGCAGCGGGCCTGTGATACCCAGTTCTTTGCAATCCGCGGCATCCAGGATTCCAATACCTTTCAATCGCTCTACCCAGATTCGATTACCGGTCAGCAACTTTTCGTACTCGTCGAGCCTGGCGAAGAACGTGTCGCAGAACTGCGCCACCTGCTGTTCGAATCCTTCATAAAGCTGGTACTGCAATCCACCGATGCGAAACGCGTGCGTCGTCAGGCGCGCGCCGCAATAGTTCTCGAAGATCTTGAGGATCTCCTCGCGCTCGCGCATCGTGTAGAACAGCGGCGTAATTGCTCCGGCATCCAGGGCATGTGTCCCCAGCCACAGCAGGTGGCTGGCAATCCGATTCAGCTCCGCCAGGATCACC
>CAYTVP010000194.1:0-8562 GCA_964441675.1 uncultured Solibacteraceae bacterium
CAAAGGCAAGACAAGAAACATCACCGAGGGTAAGTCCAAAGCGCGCTGGGACGTATTCGAGTTCACTGGTGACGGCAAGGATCAAGCCGACGACCGAGCAACCGGGATTGCTCTTGAGACGATCTCAAACCACAAGGGCAAGCCTTGGTTTCTCGGCTTGGGCTACTTGCGCCCTCACCTGCCCCACGTAGCGCCGCAGCGCTTCTTCGATCTCTATCCACTCGGCAAAATTGAGGCAGTTGAGAATCCTCCGGGCGATCTGGATGACATCCCGGTGGCAAGCGAAATTGCGATCAACACACGCGCTCAGGACATGGGTATGAACGCGTCCGACAAGAAGGAGGCGATACGCGCATACTACGCCTCAATCTCCTACATGGACTGGCAGGTCGGCCGGGTCCTCGAAGCTTTGGAGAGATCGAATCAGCGGCGGAACACCATCGTCGTTTTTTGGGGTGATCATGGATGGCATCTCGGCGAGCATCACCGTTGGCACAAGCGCAGCCTTTTCGAAGAATCGATGCGAGCGCCCTTATTGATTTCCGCTCCGGCACAACGAGGCAATGGAAAAGCCTGCCGGTCATTGGTCGAGTTTGTCGATATCGTTCCGACACTCGCCGGGCTCGCTCAGCTCAACCCGCCGGGTAACCTGGAGGGCCAGAGCTTGACGCCGTTGCTCAACGACCCGTCGCGCAATTGGAAGTCCGCCGCGTTCAGCCAGGTTTCCGCTCCGAACGGGATTGAGGGCCGGTGTGCGGTTACGGACCGCTATCGCTATATCCGGTGGACCGGACCCCACCCTGGCGAAGAACTCTATGACCGTCAGACGGACCCGCGAGAAAATGTAAACTTGGCTCAATTGCCGGATCATGCGAAAACGCTGCGCCAAATGAGGAGCGTACTAGATGCCGGTTGGCGGGCCGCAAGAGCCAAAGCCTGAGCTTCATCGGCCTTGTTTCATTGGCGTCCGGGTATACTTTCGATATGGTTCGACCTCTGAATCTGGCGTTCTGCTTACTTGTGCCGATGGCATTGATCTTTGCCCAGGGATCGTCGCGCCTCAGCGACAAGGACCTGGAGCGTCTCATGAAGAACACCGCCGAGGACACGAAGATGTTCTCCAAAACGTTCAAGAAGGCGATTGAGAAGAGCGAGATTCGAAAGACGACGCAAGAGAAGGAAGCGAAACAACTAGCCGATCGGTTCGCCGAACAGACCAAGCGGATGGCCAGCAATTTCGAACGCCGAAAGAATGCGGATTCGGTGCTGCCGGTGGTGTATCAGAGCCTCAATCAACTGGACAAGCTTATCCGGGATCTGAACCTGGGCGACGTCGTGACCTCGGACTTCCAGAAGGTGAAGTCGTCACTGGATCGCATAGCGGAGCAGTTCTCGTTTAAGCCACCCGTGAGTTGAGCCCTTTCGCGTCTCGGCTCAGTTGATGAACAAACAACGCCGAGACAAACGCAGGATGAGTGTTGCATCTGCCCAGGCACTATGAACGAACGTCCGCGAATTGAGATCGAATATTGCACGCAGTGTCGCTGGCTGCTCAGGGCTGCATGGATGGCCCAGGAACTGTTAACTACTTTCGAACAGGAGTTAGGCGGTATCACCCTTGTTCCTGGAACCGGTGGTGTCTTCGACATACGCGCCGGCGGCGACCTGATCTGGTCGCGCAAAGAACGGGGTGCCTTCCCCGACATCAAGGAGCTGAAGCGCCTGGTTCGGGATCGTGTCGCGCCCGAACGGGACCTCGGACACACTGATCGCTAACCGGCCCCCGAGTTCACCCGTAGTGTGTTGATGGTTGCGGCGATTCCATCCTCGTAGGATGTCTTCGGCAGACTGGGGAGCATCTGGCGGAGCCGGCTGTCATCCAGCTGGACGGGCGAGGTAAAGAGATAGTGCATTTCGGCTACTTCGCGAAGAAACGGGTTAAAGACGCCCATCACACGCAGGACGAGCTTGTTCGCCACTCGTAGCCGCGGCTTCCCCCCAACGGCTGCGAACACAAGCTCGGCAAAGCGGCGCGTTGTAATCATTCCGGGACCGGCGACATTCCATGCCTTTCCATATGCTTCGTTGCGTTCGGCCACACGGAGCAGCGTTGTGGCGAGGTCGGGAACGAAGATGAACTCGTGAGGAGTGTCAAGAGGGCCAATGACATTTGCCGTGCCGCCGCCGAGCGCGGCGTCGAAGAGCGACCGCACATAGCTCAGTTCTGAGGTCGGTCCATAGAAATCGGGTGCCCGCAGCAGCAGTGTGCGCATGCCGTTCCGTCCATCTGCGGCGAGAACGAGATCTTCCTGTTCCTTCCGCATCCGCCCTTTAAACGTCTGAGGGTCGCGCGGGTGTGTTTCGTCAACCAACTTGTGCTGGGGTTTGCCAAACGGGTAAACAGTGCCAAGCTGCACAAAACGTTTCACTCCCACGCGCGCAGCCGCTTCCAATGTGATTCGCGTGAGCTTGGGATGCAGTTCGAAATGGGTGTAGGGAGCCCCAACAAGGTAGAACAACGTATCGACTCCCGCCGCGGCGCTGACTGCGTCCTCGGCGTTACTCAAGTCGGCGGCACAAAGATCGACCATTGATCCGAGCCCCCCAAAGTGGCGCCGGAGATTGTCACTCGAGCGGCCCACCGCGCGAAACGATGCGCCTTGTGCCGACAGCAGAGGAGCCATAACTTGGCCCACCGCGCCGTTCGCGCCAAAAAGCGCATACTTCACAATCGGCTGCGATGCCATTTATCTATTGTCGCCCTACCGTCCGGCAGGGACTGGGCGTGTGGCTTTGTGCTCGCGGGCGCGTATGTAGCTTTCGAGCAGCCGGCTGGTAATCACCGGAATATCCCAATGCTGGTCCACCTCGCGGCGGGCCCGCTCCACCATTGAGAGGTTAGGCTGATCCAGTAACTCCAGAATCCTTGCCGCGAATTCCGCGCCGGTATCTGCCAGACGGCAGGTCTCGCCATCAACGGTCGCCAATCCCTCCGCACCAATAGTGGTGGACACCACAGGAATACCCGCGGCGAAAGCCTCGAGCAGCTTCACTCGCACGCCGGAGCCGGCGAGAATCGGACAAACAAATACTGCGAGTTCCGCCAGAACCTCACGAACGTCCTCGACGTAGCCGCGGAGTTCCACAGCCGAACCATGGCCGGCGAGGACATGCGCCGGAGGAGGATCGGATCCAACAATGACCAGGCGGGCTTCCGGACAGCCGGCAAGCACTTTGGGCAGTACACCATCCAGGAACCACGACAATGCATGCTGGTTCGGAAGGTGACGGAAGCTGCCCAGAAAAAGCATTGTCGCCGGCCGCCTGCCCTGCGTGCGGAACTCGTACCGCGCTACGTCAATCCCCGCTCGGAGTCCGTGGTCCAAATGCGCCGCAAGCGCGGGCTCGAAGCTGGAAAGGTAACTTGCGTTCTCCCGGGTGCAGGTCTGTATACGATCAACTTTCCGTAGCATCCTGAGCTCCCAGTTCAGCGCGCGCAAGTACTCCAGGCTGTAGCGGACACGCTTTGGAAATCCGCTGGTTTGTCCGAGCTGGCGCGACACGGATTGGAAGTAAATATCGTGCTCGAACAGACAAGTAACTATCCGCTGGAACTCGCACGCATACTGACCCATGTGTGTGTACTCGATCTGGAAAACGTCGATCGAATTGAGGTAAAACTGCTTGTGAATCAGCCACTCAAGATCGCGGTTGAAGAACTCGCGGACGGCATGCGGCCTCGGCGTTCCCCAACCAAGATCGTGGCTGGGCATCCGCACCAGATACTCCACTGAAGCGCAGACATCGCGCAGCGCTTCATGATCCGCTATCTGCGCGGGCGACTCCAGTAGAACAATCAGATGGAGATCAACATAGGGAAGCAGATGACGAATCGTCTGGAGCATAAAAACAGCCCCACCGTGAAGTGCCGGCTGCACCGGATAGGGACTAAGGAAAAGGACGCGAAGACGCTGCGGTACCGTCGGCGCGCTGAAGCGGTCGTAGTAGTATCCGCCGAGCGGTCTGCGTAAGGCTTCCGTGTCGGAGATAACAGCAAGACGGCGCGCGCGCCAACGTGCTGCCAGTGCGCCGGGCAGTTGCATCCCCGCCCGCGCCCAGCCGTTAAGGCTCACCCGCTCACGGGAATTTCCGGCGAACAGGCTGATCGCGGAGCCGCACCAGCTCAAGAAAAGATGCTCCGCCATCCGCCCCGGCTCGTGTATGTTCTTCCAGCAAAGGAGGACGAAATTCTTTTGAAGGACGGCTTCGATATAGCCGGTTGAGAATTTCTTTCCGATCGTGCCCCGGTGCTCGTGCCATACGAGGCTGGACGGTTGGAAGAGCACTTTCCATCCGCGCTTCCACGCCAGGTAGCCTAAGTCCGTATCTTCGCCGTAGAACGGATGCAGCAAGTTGTCGAATCCACCAAGCTCCAGAAACTTGCGGCGATCGAAAGCGGAAGAACCGCCGCCTGGATAGAAGCACGGAAAGAATCCGGTGATCTGGTTATCGATCCGGTGTGCGACACGGAACATTCCATCCTGCCACCAGCCTTGTGTCAGGCCCGTTTCTTCCCGGCGTTTCGTTGGATCGGTAAACAGGATTTGTGCGGCGACAGCAAATACATTCGAATCTTCGAAACCGCTAAGCAACGGAGCGAGAAAGTCCGGATCAACGCGCATATCGCTGTTCAGTAACACCACGATGTCATTCGTTGCTTCTCGAAAGCCTGTGTTGGACCCGCCCCCGAAACCAAGATTCTCTTTTAGCGCCAGTACACGTACTTGAGGAAAATGCTGCTGGAGAAACTCAACACTCCCGTCTGTGGATCCGTTGTCGACCACGATCAATTCATTTCGTGGATTGCCATGCAATGCGTCAATGACGGACGGCAGATACTTCGCCAGGAGATCGCGTCCATTCCAGTTGGGTATGACAACGGTGGCCGCGTCGTTTCTCGGACGGGAATTTTTGACGGGATGCTTTCTGCCAAATAAAGCCCACAGTAGATCCGCGACCGCAAGGGCCACTGCCGGAATCACGAACAGGACGGGCGAAGCGCACAGAAGCAGCGTGGCGCCAAGAAGGCGAAGCAGCCGGAGCAGCACCTTATAAGTCCGGACCCAGATTCAGCCGACGGCCGAGTCGGAGCCACCGCGAGAGACGCGCCGCGTCGATCGAGTGACGTGCCGCGTTCAACTGGGTTTCCAACCGTTGTTTGTCGTCTGCGAGCTGTGTGCGCTCTGCCCAAATTGTGTTTAACTGCTCTGCTGTAGCGGCGGATTCCTGCTGAAGATCTCTAACCACGGCCGCGGCCCGCTCCACCTCGGCATCACGGGAACGTGCCCACTGATTTGAAGCTTCGAGTTCAGCCGTTAGCTTGCGATGTGCTTCAACAAGAGCGGCATGCTCGGCAAGCGTGCCCTGCAACCAGGAATCTTTCTGCCTCAGCTCCCCTTGTAGGCGCTCGATGTGCAGCTCACGTTCCTGAAGTACGTTGCTGGAGGAAGGCACGTATACGAAAGTGCCGGTTGGGGCTATGGGCTGCCGGCTGCAAATGGCAACAAAGAAATGAGCAGAGTCTGGATCTGCATTCTGTCCGGATTCGGCTACGCCCAATTCCGATGGATCGGGCCGGAGAGGCGAGAACGAAAATGCGGGCACGTGATTCTGAACCCGTATTTCAACGTGCCGGAAATAGCTAAGCAGAAGTTCCGCAAACTCCGGATGACTATATTCGCGATGGTGAAATGGGTTGGGCCCGGCCTCCTTCCGCGTGGCGCTGTAATAAATTCTGTTGGGCGTCGATACAAGAAACTGTCCCTGAGGTGTAAGGATGCGGCGAGCTTCTTCGAGAAGCCGGTCCGGCCGCTCAAGATGCTCGATTACCTCAAATGCAACTACGAGATCGACGGATCCTGGCTCGGCGGGAACATCCTCACAGGAACCTTGGCGGAAATCCAAATTGGGATGCTTGTACGTTTGAGCTGCCCAATCCACCGCTTCCTGTGAAATATCGAAACCGGCCACATGGGCCGCGGACGTCGCAAGCTCTGCCGCTCCGTAGCCGGTACCGCAGCCCAGGTCGGCTACGCGCTTGGCGTGAGCAAACTGCGCCGCAAACCGGTAACGAGAGAAGTGTTCGTTCCAGAGATCTGCATCCACTTGCCCCGGAACGACGCGCTCTCCGGTAAATTCAAGCACGAGCGGGCTCAACCTCCGCAGCGACCGGTGCGGGTGGACGCAAACGAGCGTTTATCTCCACCCGGCAAGGCATGGACAAGTAGCCGTACGTGGGCCCGACACTATGTCCCATTTGTAGTGTGATTGCATTGTCGATCCAGTCACACATCGCATAATTTTCGAGTGTCCCATCCGTGATCGCAGGAGTGAACGAGAACTCACTCGGATAGAGCGAAGGAAGCTCGATGTGAAAGTCGACTGTCATCCGCTGTCCCGATCGCAGAGCTGGTAATTGATGGCCTTCCCGCAAGGTATTTGTTCCGGAGAAATCGACGCCCAGATGATTGCGCATCAAGAAACCGATGTTGGGACGAGCAATATCCTCACGCCCACGAACGCTGATGCGGACGATAATTTTTGCGGCGGGAGCCAAGAGTTGAAGCGGCTCTCCAAACTCGTCGAGGACTGCGATCCCGGTAATCTCCGCCCGGCGGTCGCCGTGGCGGTGGTCGATATTGGGAATGGATTCGAGATACTCCGGAGCATCAGCAACAGTTTCTTCTGGTTGAATGGGATGCTGTTCCACAAATACAGAATCCTTTGCTGTCATAGCAGCAAGATAGTGTGATACGACATCATCCGCTGCACCTAGCTCGCGGGGACGGCCCTTATCCAGCCACAGGGCGCGGTCGCCGATAGCTTTGATGTCGCCAACGGCGTGGGACACAAACAGGATTGTCACGCCTTGACTTCGCAGTTCGTGAACCTTGCGCATGCAGCGCTGACGAAAATAGATATCGCCCACGGCCAGCGCCTCATCTACCAGAAGAATTTCGGGATGCACATGTATCGCTACGGCAAAGGCCAGCCGGACTACCATCCCGCTCGAGTAGGTCTTCACGGGCTGATGGATGAAGTCACCAATCTCCGCAAACGCCACGATGTTGGAGTAAAGCGCATCCATTTCCCGAGTTGTGAAGCCGAGAATCGCTCCATTCAGATAGACATTGTCGCGGCCGGAAAATTCGGGATTAAAGCCCGCGCCGAGTTCGAGGAGCGCCGCAACCCTGCCGTTGACTTCGACACTGCCATGCGTAGGATGCATGATACCCGCAACTAGCTGAAGCAGCGTGCTCTTGCCGGAGCCGTTTTCGCCCACTACGCAGAACGTCTCTCCACGCTGAATGTCAAAGCTAAGATCGCGAAGCGCCCAGAAGTCCTCATGGCACTGAAGACGGTTCAGCGTCAAAAGCTCCTGCAGACGGTGGCGCGGAGTCGCGTAGATTGCGTAGCTTTTGGAAACGTTGCGAAAGCGGACGATCGGCTCGCCCGAAGATTGCGACACTCTTTTGAAACTATCCGATCCGAAACACGGCGTCCACTGGCGTTGACAGCGGTTGCTCTTGCTCTTTACCCTTTAAGTAGCCACGATGCCGGTGTAGCTCAGGTGGTTAGAGCGACGGTCTCATAATCCGTAGGTCGTAGGTTCAACTCCTACCGCCGGCACCATTATTCTCCCATTATGTGCTCGTAGACCCGTTGCAGGTCTGACTCCGAGTAATATTCAATCTCCAGCCGTCCTCGATTGTTCCCCTGTTGAACAATCCGCACTCGCGTTCCCAGCACCCGCTCCAGTTCATCAATCGCCGCCTGGACATTGGGATCGGGTTTCTTCTCTTCCGGTTCGCTATCCGGCTCACGCGGTTCCAACATCCGCTGCACCAGCCGTTCCACTGCGCGGACGCTAAGCCCCTGCGAAACCGTCTTTTGCGCCAACGACTGCTGGAGTTCCTCAGTTGGTAACGCAAGGATGGCGCGTGCCTGGCCCATCGAAATCCGGCCTTCCGAGACAAGAATTTGTATGTCTTGGGGAAGTTTCAGCAGCCGAATGAAGTTTGAGATTGTCGCTCGATCCTTGCCGGTGCGCCGACCGATCTCCTCGTGACTAAGCTGAAACTCCTTCGCAAGCCGGTCGAATGCCTGCGCGGTTTCCAGGGCGTTGAGATCCTCCCGTTGGATATTTTCGATTAGCGCCAGCTCAAGAACACGGTCGTTGGAGACGGTTTGAACGACTGCTGGGACTGTCGCCAGTCCAGCGAGGCGGGCAGCACGCCACCGGCGTTCTCCGGCCACAAGCTCGAAGCGATCTCCGTTTGGACGTACAATGAGGGGTTGAATAATTCCATTAACTCGAATAGAATCAGCTAGTTGAGAAAGTGGTTCACCGCGAAAGCTGGTTCGAGGCTGCGTTGGATTCGGGTCGATATGATCGAGTGCGATTTCGCGGAATGGCCCAACCTCTTGAGATCGCGGTGGAACAGATGGCGGCTCTGCGACGGTTACTATTTTTCCGGGAAGCAACGCGGAAAGACCTTTCCC
>CAYTVP010000195.1:0-6017 GCA_964441675.1 uncultured Solibacteraceae bacterium
GGCGGCCGTCCAGCTTCTCGAACGTTTCAAGCAACGGATTGACGGGCGGAGGAGTCGGCGGCAGCGGCGGTGGCTGCCGGCGCAGATACAACGTCAGGACGACGCCGATCAGAAGACCGGCTGCAAAGATAGCCGCCTCGATCATGACGCTTTGATCTCCGTCCAGAACCGGTCGCGCAGGCGTTGCGCCGCCGCGGATAGCGGCTGAAACCACTCGCCCCGGGCCAGCACCTCGGGCGGCGGATAATACGTGGGACTCTGCTGCATTTCGGAGGGCAAAAGCGCGCGCGCGCCCGCATTGCAAGTTGCGGTTTTCATCGCGATTGCAACCGATGCCGCCACACGCGGCCGCAGGAGATAGTCGAGAAAACGATGCGCCAGATCCTGCCGCGAGGATTCGCGGAGGATGGCAGCGCAATCCGCATAGAGCGGATATCCTTCCTCCGGATACACGAACGCAAGCTCACCATTCGTCGAATCAATAGCCTGTTGGGCGGTCAATCGCCACGCCTGGGCAGCCAGGAGATCGCCCGCAACCAGTTGATCGCGCGCTTCGGCATTCAAATAAGCGCGAACGAGCCGTTTCTGTGAAATGGCATCGCGTTTTGCCTCGTCGAGGTACTTACGATCCGTGGCATTGACAGAACGGCCGCGCATTTTTAAGCATGCCGCGAACAACTCCGCCGGATCGTCCAGCATGGACAGACGGCCGCTCAGCCGTTCCGTCCATAGATCCGCCCAGCGTTTCGGCGGCGGATCGAGCGTAGTCCGGTAGGCAATTCCGGTGGATCCCCACATGTAGGGCACCGAGAACCGTAGCTCCGGGTCCCAGGAGGGAGATTGAAAGCCGGGCGCAAGATGCCGCAGATTCGGCAGGCGGGAATGATCGAGCGGGGCAAGAAGCGCGAGGTCGCGCATCGGCTCGACAAACGCGTTCGACGGAAAGACAACATCCCACCCGGAGTTTCCGCTTTGAACGCGGGCCAGCATCTCCTCCGCGCTTTCGAAGACGCCATAGCGTACGCGGACTTCGGCCTCGCGCTCAAAGTTGGGGACCGTATCGTGCGCCACGTAGTCGGACCAATTGAACACGTTGAGGCGATTTTCCTTACGGCAGCCAGTGAGCGCGACAGCCGCCAGAAACATCCGCCGTCTCATGATGCGCGAAGCCTTTCCGAAACCAGGATCAGCAGACCAAACGCGGAGACCAGAACAGTCGAAAGAGCGTTCAGCGCCGGGTTGCCACCTCGCCGCGCAGCAGAGTAGATCACCATCGGCAGTGTCTCAGAATCCACTCCCGCCACCAACGAGGTGATGACGTAGTCGTCGAAGGAGATCGTGAAAGCCAGGAGCGCCGCAGCCGCAATGGCCGGCCAGAGCTGGGGCAGTGAAATCTGCCGGAATGTTCGCCACGCGCCGGCGCCGAGATCCATAGCAGCTTCCTCCAGGGTACGGTCCATCGTCCGAAGACGCGACAACACAACCACTACGACGTAGGCGATCGAGAACGAAACGTGTGCCAGTATCACCGTATGCATCCCGAGATGCAGGCCGGAATACCGGAATATCCACTGGAACAGCACCAGCAAAGAGATGCCGGTCACAATCTCGGGACTGAGAATGGACAGATAAAGCGACGCGGATAGCCAGGAGCTCGACCGTTTCCAAAGTCCGTAAGCGCCGAGAGTGCCGATGACGGTGGCTGCCAGGGTCGCCGCGGCGCCGATGATTAAGCTGTTCCCGGCAGCCTCCAACAAGCGGGAGTCGGACAGCATCGCCTGATACCACCGCAGAGTTCCGCCTTCCCACCGCGTGATGCGGGAATCGTTGAAACTGAAGGCCGCCAGCACGAAAACGGGCAGATGCAGAAATGTATAGGCCAGCGCGGCATAAAGCCCCAGCGGTTTCATAGAAGATTCTCGATCCTGCGGCGGGCTATCGAAAACAAGAGAGCCGTTACCGAAACCATCAGGACCAGCGAAAGCGCGGCACCAAAGGGCCAGTCGCGAGCCGACGTGAACTGATTCTGAACGAGGTTGCCGATCAGAACCGAGCGGCCGCCCCCCAGCAGATCCGGCGTCAGATAAGCGCCCAGGCAAGGAATAAACACGAGAACGGCACCCGCGAAAATTCCGGGACGGCAAAGTGGGATCAGCACTTGCCAGAAAGCCGCGCGAGGGGGCGCCCCCAGGTCGGCCGCCGCTTCGAGCAATGAAGGATCCGCACGCTCGATCGAGGCATAGAGCGGCAGCACCATGAAGGGTAGATATCCGTACACCAACCCCAGGAGAACAGCGCCGTCGTTATAGAGGAGCGGCAAGGGTTCACGAATCAGCCCCGCCGCAAGCAGCATGCTGTTGACGAGACCCGTGTCCCGCAGCAGGAAAATCCAGGCATAGGTGCGAATCAGGAAGCTGGTCCAGAAGGGGAGGATGACCAGTTGCAGGTACAGGTTCTTGCGCCGGCCAGCCCGGGCGATGAACAGCGCCAGAGGAAATCCGAGTAGAAGGCACACCGCCGTTGCGGCTCCCGCGATTACCACGGAGCGGACGAACACGCCTATATAGAGCGGATCGACGAGACGAGCGTAATTCTCGAGGGTCCACGCCGCCTCCACGCCACCATAGGCGCCCCGGCTCAGTAGACTGTATACCGCTACGATTCCCAGCGGTAGCGCAAAGAGAACGATCTGGAATACGGCAACCGGCGCAAGGAAAGCCAGTCGATCTTTCATGGCCGCTCGGGCGGCACCTGAAACTCGTCGGCTGGGAGCCACCAAAGGTGCACGGTATCGCCTTCGCGGAAGTTTCCGTTCCAACGGGGCAAGTGGGCCGTCAACGCTTCACCCGAATCCAGGCGCGTTTCGAGGTAAATGAAATCTCCGAGAAGCGCCTGCCGCTCGATGCGAGCCGGGACCGCGCGCGATCCTGCTGCCGGCGCTTCCTGAGAAACCCTCAGGGCGCCGGGCCGCAGGCCGATTCCGCCGATCCAATTCACTGTGCCCAGAAACCCGGCGACAAAACGGCTAGCCGGGCGAAAGTAAACCTCTTCCGGCGAACCTGTCTGTTCCAGCCTGCCCGCGTTCATCACAGTGATGCGGTCGGAAAGCGCCAGCGCCTCCTCTTCGTCGTGAGTCACCATCAGGAACGTAGTGCCTGTACGGCGCTGCAGCGCCCGTAGTTCGGACCGGACCTGTTTTCGAAGATTCGGGTCGAGGGCCGATAGCGGCTCATCAAGAAGAAGCACTTCCGGCTCAACCGCAAGCGCCCGGGCCAGGGCGACGCGCTGCCGCTCGCCTCCGGATAGCTGAGCGGGCTTGCGTCCCTCCAAATGGCGAAGCTGTACCAGATCGAGCACGCGCTGGCGCCGGGCCGCACTATCGTCGAGGCACTTCTGCCTGAGACCGAACTCAACATTCTCCGCCACGGTCATATGAGGAAACAGCGCATAACTCTGAAACACGGTGGCGACGTTCCGGCGAAACGGAGGCAGCATGCCGATCGCCTCGCCGTTCAGGAAAATCTGTCCCCGATCCGCGGTCTCAAAGCCGCCGACCAGGCGGAGCACGGTGGTCTTGCCGCAGCCCGACGGTCCCAGGAGGGCATGAAGCTCACCACGGCGAACACAAAGCGAAAAATCCGTGACCGCCGTCTTGGCGCCGGAAACGCGATCGCCGTGCCGGTCATCAAATATCTTTGTGACCCCACGTAGCTCCAACACCGTTTCCATAATCGAGAATCGTAACGCAGGAACCTTGGCGCAAGCTAAGATGAGAATTTCCAGCATGATCGTAGAAACGCAATCGGTGCGCTTCGATTCCTTCCCGCTCGATTGTGGAACGGTGTTAATGGGAGTGGACGTGGCCTATGAGACCTATGGGTCTCTGAACGCAAACCGCTCCAACGCGATTCTGGTTACGCACGCTTTTTCAGGCGATGCCCATGCGGCCGGGATTCACAAGACCACCGGGCGGCCGGGATGGTGGGACAGTATGATCGGGCCCGGCAAGGCCTTCGACACGCAAAAGTATTTTGTGATCTGTTCCAACATTCTCGGCGGGTGCGCGGGGACGACGGGGCCCGCTTCGATCGATCCACAGGCCGGGAAACGGTTTGCGATGAGCTTTCCAGTCATCACGGTTTCCGACATTGTCCGGCTGCAGAAAAAGTTGATCGACCATTTGGGAATCCACCGGCTGCTGGCCGTTTCCGGTGGTTCGATGGGCGGGATGCAGGCGCTCGAATGGGCCGTGGCGTATCCCGATAGTGTCGCCTCGGTGATCCCCATTGCCACAACACACCGACACAGCGCGCAGCAGATTGCGTTCAACGAAGTCGGGCGCCAAGCCATTATGGCGGATCCGGACTGGAACAGCGGCAACTATTACGATCTGAAGCCGCCGGGGCGCGGACTTTCTGTCGCGAGGATGGTGGGCCACATTACCTATATGAGCGATGCCTCGATGAAGCAGAAATTCGGACGGCGGCTTCGCGGCAAGGATGTCCCGGTCTTCGATTTTTCGGCGGAGTTTGAGGTGGAAAGCTACTTGCGCTATCGGGGAAGCCAGTTCGTCGACCGGTTCGACGCCAACTCGTATCTCTACATCACAAAGGCGATGGACTATTTTGATGCGGCGGCCGGCCGCGCGTCTCTCGCCGCCGTATTCGAAGAAACCACCGCACGATTTCTCATAATCAGCTTCTCGTCCGATTGGCTATATCCGTCTTACCAGTCGCAGGAGATCGTCCGGGCGCTCCGCAGCCGCAACCGCGATGTGGCCTACTGCGAGCTTTCTTCAGACTACGGGCACGATGCATTCCTGGTAACGGTGGACGAACAGGCGGAACTGGTTCGCGGCTTCCTGGCAAGTACCGCCCGCCTTGTGGCTGCCGCTTAGCTATGCAAGTCTCTACTGCCGGGCCGGTAGGCCGCATGCTGGAGCGCGAAGACTACGCGACGATCGGCGAAATTATCGAGCCGGGCTCTCACGTACTCGACCTCGGATGCGGAGACGGGGCATTGATCGCCTGGCTAATGGAACATAAGCGCGTCAACGCCCGCGGCGTCGAGATCGACAGCGCAGCCGTGCAGCAGGCGATCGCACGCGGGGCGTCGGTCTATCAGGGCGATATCGCACAGAGCCTCGCAGACTATCCAGACAACACGTTTGACTATGTGATCCTCAGTCAGACGCTGCAGCAGGTGGACCATCCACGCACCATTCTGAATGACATGCTGCGCGTAGGCCGGAAGATGATCATCGGCTTTCCGAACTTCGGTTACTGGCGAGTTCGCGCCAATTACCTTTTCGGCGGCAGGGCTCCCCAGAGCGGGATGTTTCCGTTTCAGTGGTTCGACTCGCCGAATATTCACGTGCTGACCGTGCGCGATTTCGAGGACCTGGCGGAGATGGAACGGTGGCAGATCGAGCATCGGATCTTTCTCGCCGGGCGCAAACGTGTGACGACGCTGCCGAATCTGCGGGCGGAAGTGGCTGTTTACGTCGCGCGGCGGTAGGGTTGATAAACTGAAATTGTTCCCAGGCCGGTGTAGCTCAGTTGGTAGAGCACTTGATTTGTAATCATGAGGTCGTCGGTTCGATCCCGACCGCCGGCTCCATTATCCTCAGCAGCCTGTGAGCGCCAATCCGTTGGCGTCCGGAAGCCCAAATACGCGTTCCGTTCGAAACGTCTTTAGATCGAGCACTACAACACCGCCGTCCGCTGACGGCACTTCCGGTCCGAACAGGCCGGCGGGGACGAGGACGTTCGAGACCCACGCTCGCGTGCCATCGTTGGCGAGCGCGACCATCAACGGACTGCCGGTTCGAACGCGGTGCGCCACTTCGCCGCTTACCGCGTCGATCACAAGCACGACGCCGTCAAGCACGGCCGGCGCGAGAATCCAGCGGCTGTCCCGCGTCATCGCCGGATAAAAGATCTGCCGGACACCGAGATCCCGGTACTGCCGTTCGATTTCGAGGCGCGACGGGTCGACCAGCAGCACCTTATTTACAA
>CAYTVP010000195.1:6027-8506 GCA_964441675.1 uncultured Solibacteraceae bacterium
CAACAGAGACGATCAGATGCGTCCGATCCACCGTATTTACAACAGAGACGATCAGATGCGTCCGATCCACCGTCCAGGCTATCCCCCGAGGTGAGCCAACACTTCGCCGGATGATTACCTTCCCGCTCTCGGGATCGATGCGGCACAGCTCTCCGCCAAGCGTGAAGGCATAAAGCGCAGCACCACGGCCATCAAACACGAAGTTGTGAACGCCGCTCGGGAGCGGAAAGGTACGGACGACGCGCCCGGACTGGGCATCGAAGACGACCATGCCCTCGCGTCCAACCTCGCAATTCGTAAAAAGCTCCCGGTGTCCGGGAGGCCGGAGCTTCAGACCGTGCGGCGCGGCAAAGCCATCCGGCAGATAGAACCGGCAACGCTCGATCGCGCTGTCGATCTCGATCACGGAAATGGTCGTTCCCGGAGTTCCCGTCTTGTGAAGCGCTTCCCGAAGTCCGAAGTTCGATACATACGCGGTGCGCCCGTCCGGCGCGAGTTCGATCTCATGCGGCTTGTCGCCCACTTTCACAATCCTGCGCTGCGACGGATAGGCGGCGGGAAACAGAGTTACCTGTCCCGGACCTTCCTGCGCGACAAGCACAGTCTGCGGATCTCCGCCCGTCATGCGGATTGGGGACGCGGCGACGGATTCACAAAGGCCCAGGCGACGCTCGAAACTGCATAGAGCGCGCTCATGACGAACAGCGGCAGAGTCCAGTCGGCGAACCGATCGACGAGTACCGCGAGAACCATGGGGCTAAGAATCGAACCGACCTGTCCGGTGGTGTTCATCGTGGCACTCACAACTCCGCTCGATTTGCCACCGATATCGATGCACGCCGCCCAGGAAGCACCGAGCGCAAACATCGACGATGCCGCGGCGACTGCAATCATAACCGACGCGATCGTAACGTCCTGCGCCTGCGTCGCAATCAACATCGCAATAGCCGCCACGGCGTAGGAGACAACGCCGATCGAGACGCGTCCGATCCGCAAGCCGAATTTTCGAACCATTGTGTCCGTCGCGGCGCCACCGGTGAGGTCCGCAATGACGCTGAGCAGCAGCGGAAGCCCGGCGAACAGGCTGAGAGCGCCGGCGCGCAATCCATGCTGCTGCTCGAGGTAGGTGGGGAGCCAGGTAATCAGAAAGTATGAGCCGTAGCTGTTCGAGAAGTACGCCACGCACAGCGCCCACACGCTCGGATTCAGCAGCACGCGCGAATTGCCGGAATGATGGACTTCGGGGGGGCCGGTCGTGGCCTCAATGTATTCCCGCTCGGCCGTGTTCACCGAGGCGTGCTGTGCGGGCTCGTCGCGAAACCATCGGTACCACGCGACGACCCAGATGAAACCGAGCAGGCCGAACACTACGAAGATCTGCCGCCAGGTGAGCCATAGGGCAAGTCCCGTAACCAGCGCCGGAGTCAAGCCGCCGGCCAGGTGCGCGCCGGCGAAAAAGATGCCCTGCACCTTTCCTCGTTCCGGGAGAGGAATCCATCGGGAGAACGTCCGCGTGGCATTCGGCCACGCTCCGGCTTCTCCGGCGCCGAACAGAAACCGGATGACCAGCATGCTGGCGTATCCTCCCGCGAATGCCGTGGCAACCGTGAAGCTCGACCACCAGGCAACGATCCGCGTCAGTACACGGCGCGTTCCGATCTTTTGCCCCCACCAGGCTGTCGGCACTTCGAACAAGGCGTAGGCAACGGCAAACGAGCTGAACACGAAGCTCATCTGAACGCGCGATAATTCGAGGTCGCGCATAATGTCCGGCGCGAGCGTAGAGATGCACACGCGATCCAGATACGTGATAGCCGCCAGTGCGACGGTAAAGGCTACAACGCGATAGCGGACGGTAGTCGGCAGCGCGGCCGCCGAGGTGGGTTGGTTAAGGGACGCCATGCACAAACCAGAACAACACGAATCGAGAGAGCTCCGCGCGGTGGAAAGCGATCACAGGGCCCGAACCGCGTCCTCGACTTCGCGCGCTATGGCAGCATAGTCGCCGCCGCTTAGCGTCAAAGGTTTTCCGATTCTCACTATTACGCGGCCGGGCCGCGGAAAGCGCCAATCCGGATGGAGCACGCTGTTCGATCCGCGAATCCGAATGGGCACGACCGGAATCCGGAGCTTCGATGCCATCATGCCGATTCCCGGCTGGAACGGCTGTATCGATTCATCACGGCTATGCCTGCCTTCCGGGAAAACTAGCAAAGAATCGCCATCCTCGACGGCCTCACCGAGATTTCTGAGCGCGTTCCGTACACCCGATTCCCGCTGCGGAATGGCAACGCCGTTGAAATTGAGCAAAACCAGATAATAGGCCAGCGAATTCCGAAAGCGCCGCCACCAGCCGTATTGCTCCGGATGAAAGTGCGGGTCGAAATACTCTTTCCGCATCACCGGTGCCACACGGTGGCGCCATCTCCAGGGCAGCGCGAGAAAGACGATAGGCGTATCCATGTAGCCTTGGTGGTTT
>CAYTVP010000196.1:0-6395 GCA_964441675.1 uncultured Solibacteraceae bacterium
TCACAACTTTTCCGATAGGTTCCGGGCGTGCCTCGACGAGGTGCAAGGCACGCGCGAACTCGTGGATCGGGGCGCGGTGCGTAATCAGGTCACCCAGCTTCAATTGACCTGATCCGATCAGATCGAGAGTTCGTTTCCAGGACGCGGTGGTATACCCGAATACGCCTTCGACCTGAAGATCGCGCAGAACGAATAGATTTGCCTGGATAGTTATTCGATCGGCATCAGGCGCGCCGCCGATCACCACCACGCAGCCGCCTTTTCGGACAATCTCGAAAGCCAAGTCTAACGCGCGCGATCCTTGCGCACAAACGACAACCAGATCCCAGCCGCCTTCACCACCTGACGCTCGGCGGCGCGCGGTGTCCGGCTGCGCCGTGAATTCCGTCATGCCGGCCTGCCGGGCCAGCGCAGCTTGCGCTTCCGATAGATCGATTCCAAGAATCTGCGCCGGACGATGCAGGCCAATTACGCGCGCGGCAATCAGGCCGATCGTCCCACAGCCGATGATGGCCGCGCGAACTCCATCGGACAAACGCGCCCGTTCTATGCCGCGCACAACAGTGGACGCCGGCTCCACCATGAGCGCTTCCTCGAGGCTGACCGAATCCGGCACAAGATGACAGGAGCGGTACGGCGCGGCGACGTACTCCGCCAACCCGCCATTGTGCGTCATGCCGATCTGTTCCTGGCGAACGCAGCGATTCGCCTCGCCCGTCCGGCAGGCGCTGCAAACACCACAGGGGAGATAACCTTCCACCGAAACGCGGTCGCCGGCACGGACGCCGGTTACCGCGCTGCCCGTCTCGTGTACGATGCCCACCCATTCATGACCCGGCACCACGGGATAGCGCACATGGCCGGGCGGCAGCGCGCCGTGCAGGATTTCCACATCGGTTCCGCAGACACCGCAGTACGCCGTCCGAACAATCACTTCTTCAGGGCCGCACGAAGGATACGGCAACTCGACGAGCTCAAACTTCGGCGGCGCGGGTACAACAATGGCCTTCATTCAAGCTGTGGCCGGGCTCATCAACCCCTGGACTGCTTCAGCCTGGCCGATGGTCAGCGTATCGGTGCGGACCTTGTCCCAGTCGCGAAGAACGAAACCATGCGCTTCGAAGAAAGCGCGGATTCGCAAGGAATTCCATCCGAGGATATCTTCGAGGACGGGGACTAGAACGCAAAGCGCGTCATCGCTCAAGATTGTTCTCTTGGCGATCTGGGTAATGAACTTGTTCTCAGACACAGCGACGGTCAGTCCATCCAGGCGATTTACCTGCATCATCACATGCACATCGGAGCTCCCGTCGCCAACGTAGACCACCCGATCATGGCTTAACCCAAGGCTGCTGCGTAGATCATCCAGCACCACGACCTTGCCATAGCCGGCAGGAACGCGATCGATTCCTTCGATCTCGCCGTTCGTACCGTAGCGGAACTGCGTTCCGAAAATTCGATTCTCCGGAACAATCCCTTCGAGTGCGGATTGGATCACCTCCTGAGGAGCAGCCGACAAAACATAGAACTCAAACTTATGCCCATCGATGTCCTCGAGAAGCTGCGATAGAAGATGGATGTGCTCTTTGAGGCGGATACGCTTGCCGACTTCGACCAGGTGCTCCTTTCGGACATGCCGGTACTCGGCATCATGCATCAACACGTATGCCAGTTCTCCACCCTGCTGCACCAAATGAATCCCGGCAAGCGAAATCACTCGCTCGGCAAAACCGCCGACGCCGAGCATCTCGCTGAGAACAAAGCCGGAGTCGTTGAAACTGAGTGTTTGATCGAAATCACTGACCAGTAAGAATCTTCTGGGTCTGGGATCGGTTTCTCGCTGCATTACGTCTTATCTCCTTCATTTATTTGTGTCAGGCGCATCTGTTGCAACGAGGCAGATCGAAGAATTACAGCTCTTCTCTACTAAACAGTATAGGTTCTTAGATGAATTTCTCAGCCGCCGGGATCGTGAATAGATGATGAAAAGCTGCAATAGCAGCTTCTCGCTCTAAAGGCGCTATTTACTATTCTGCGGGGATGCGGTGCGTCCGCCGCTCGAAGCCCGGACAATCAGGCGGCACTGCAGAAGGATGTCGCGAGGAGGCATGTTCGGGTGCGCGATCCGTTCGAACATCGCGTGCAAGGCAGCCTCGCCGATCTCGCGACCCGGCTGCCGCACGGTTGTCAGCGGCACGGGCAGAAGGCTGGCGTATTCGACATCATCGATACCAACAATCCGGACGTCTTGCGGAACCCGCAAACCGCGCGCCAACAGGATTTGCATTAGTTGCGCAGCGATACGATCGTTGGCGCAGACAATGCCGGTGCCGCTTCTCCGCTTTGCCACCAGTGGTTCTATCGTTGCTTCCCCGATCTCTTTCAGGAGGCGGACCGGAGCGGTTTCGAGAGGAAGTCCATTTGCGAGAACAGCTCCACGGAAACCAGCGATCCGCGCATCCACTGTGGGAGCACCGCCGGAAACACCGATGAAAGACAGCGACCTTGTACCAATCTGGATGAGATGCTCCGTGGCGAGATATCCGGCACGGCGGTTGTCGATGCCGACCAGATCATGCCGGCAACGATGGGGATAGGGCAAAATACAGCGATCCAGAAGGATGATGGGGATCCGTTTGTCTTCCAATCGCGAGACGATAAGCTCGTTCGCGTCTTTTGCCTCGGGTGTCGCCTCCAGGGGAGCAAAGAAGACGCCGGCCACCCCGCGCTCGATGAATTGCTCGCAAAGCTGTAATGCCTGCAAATCGGGCGACCACCGGCCTTCTCCCGCATTGCCCCACAGCAGCGCATGCGGCGTCGCCTCAGAAGCCGACGCGATGCCATTACAGATCGGCTCAAAGATCTCGGTCTTTCCCAAGTCGGGAATCAGGAGACCGAATAGAAAACTTTCGCCGGAAGGCGCATGGCGGACGTAGGTGCCGGACCCTGCGATTCGCTCTACCAACCCTCGTTGAACTAGCTCTCGCAGGGCTCGCCCGATGGTGATCCGCGAAGTCTGAAACCTCTCGACCAATGCCGCTTCGCTCGGAAATTTCTGTCCTCGCTTGTATTTACCGGAGAGGATCTCGCGAGAAAGAGTTTCGAAAACCTGACGGTGCTTCGGGATGTGAGGCTCCGCGCTGAACCCTTTGCTACGCACACATTGATATTACAGCTTCTTCGCCGCGCGGCGCGAATTGTCTTATCAATAACGCACAATAGGGGAGGAGGGAGCGCACGCGCGAAATGCTCGAATATATCGGATGGATCGCCACGGCCGTTTTCTCGACGTCCTATTTCCTTCGTAATGACGCGTCACTTCGGCGGCTGCAGGCCGCTGCAGCATGCCTGTGGATCGTCTACGGAGTCAGCATACGCGCCTACCCGGTGATCATCGCGAACCTGATTGTCGCAGCGGCGGCGATGTATTCACAGTTTCGCCGGCCGGGCGGCTCGGGCTCCGATGCACCAGGGCGTTTCCGGTTCTCTCGCGCTCCGGGACCTGCGGATGAGACACTTGTCTCAAAATGCCCGCCGCGGTAAGTGAAAGCCTGATTCTCCGGACGTATCCGTTGAAAGAGTCCGACCTGATTGTCAGCTTCTTTACACGAGACGAAGGCAAACTGCGGGGAGTGGCCAGGGGTGCCCGAACGACAAAATCGCGATTCGGCGCCGGGCTTGGGCGATTGTCCCAGGCGCGAATTTTTTATATTGCCCGGGAGAACCGCGACCTTCTGACGATCACAGGCTGTGATTTGATCCACTCTCCGTTTTCGATCGCATCCGACTACGATGCGGGAGTGGCGCTCGACTATATGGCCGAAGTGGCGGATGTCTTGCTTCCTGCAAACGAGGTGAACGAGCGCTTCTTCCGGCTGCTGGTGGCCATGCTCAAAGATCTCGAGTCGGGTATGCCGCCGTGGCGCGCCGTCCTGTATTTCAGCGTTTGGGCGGTACGCCTTGCGGGAATACTCGGCAATCCGATAGTTTCACCGGAGTCGAAGGAGCTTGCAATCGAGATACTGACCAATCCGATTGACAAGCTGGCTCCCAGAGAGTGGGCACGGACAACGGCGCGCGATCTCCGGCGCTGGCTAATCCGCGAGATCGAATCGCACGCCGAGCGGCGGCTGCAAAGTGCGCCGATCCTCGAATCCCTCTAAGCTGAAAAGATTATCCATGGTTCTGTATCAGGACGTTGTCTTCAACCTGAAGAAGTATTGGGCTGACCGGGGGTGCGTCATTCAGGAGCCCTTTGACCTCGAGGTCGGCGCCGGCACGATGTGTCCGGAAAC
The DNA here is from genome assembly GCA_964441675.1 of uncultured Solibacteraceae bacterium. Taxonomy (GTDB): domain Bacteria; phylum Acidobacteriota; class Terriglobia; order Bryobacterales; family Bryobacteraceae; genus JAPKYZ01. The sequence goes on from CAYTVP010000196.1 coordinate 4,296, forward strand.
GTTTCTGCGCGTTCTCGGGCCGAGGGCGTACCGCGTTGCGTACGTGCAGCCCAGCCGGCGTCCGGCGGATGGACGTTACGGGGAAAATCCGAACCGGCTGTACAAGCACCAGCAGCTGCAAGTGATTCTGAAGCCCTTCCCGGAAGATGTCGTCGAGCAGTATATGGGCAGCCTGGCGGCCATTGGGATTGATCTCGGCAAGCACGACATCCGCCTGGAGGAAGACAACTGGGAATCGCCGACGCTTGGCGCCTGGGGCGTGGGCTGGCAAGTGATGCTCGATGGGCTGGAAATCACGCAATTCACCTACTTCCAGCAATGCGGCGGAGTGGATCTCGAAATCATCCCTGCCGAGTTGACCTATGGATTGGAACGGCTGACGGCTTTCATTCAGAACAAGGACAGCATTTACGACATCGAATGGGCGCCAGGATTTACCTACCGGGACGTTCGCCACGCCGAGGAACTGCAGATGTCGGTGTATAACTTCGAAACCGCCGATGTGGCGATGCTCTGGAGTCTGTTCGCGCAGCATGAGGCGGAGGCGCAGCGGCTGATCGATCTCTATCACGCCGACCCCTCCCCGCGAGCGCCGCTGCTGGCGGCTCACGAACAAGTGTTGAAGTGTTCGAATCTCTTCAATCTTCTGGATGCGCGCGGAGCGATCAGCGTTACCGAGCGGGTCGGAGTGATTGCTCGAGTACGCCGGCTGGCTGTCGGCGTTGCAACGGCCTGGGTCGAACAGCAGACGGCCCAGGAGGTGGCTGCGTGAAATTCCTGCTTGAGATCGGCGTGGAGGAAGTTCCGGATTGGATGCTGCGCCCGGCGACCGATCATTTGCGGGCGCAGATTGAGCAGTTGATTTCGCCGTGGAAAGCAAAGATTGTCCTGGCGGAAGCAACGCCGCGCCGGCTGGCGGTGATCGCCGACAAGCTGCCGGCGAAGGAAGCCGACCGCACAGAAGTGATCAAAGGTCCACCCGCTTCAGCCCCACAACAGGCTGTGGACGGATTCGCCCGCAAACATGGTGTCGATCCGTCGGCGCTGGGCCAAAGCGGAGGCTACTTTCAGCTGGAGAAGATGACACCGGGACGGCCGGTGGCCGACATCCTTGCGGCTGCTCTTCCCAACCTGATTCTTGGAATTCCCTGGCCGAAGACGATGTTGTGGCCAGCTAAAGGCGGGGCACGGTTCATACGCCCGATTCGCTGGCTGGTCTGCGTGCTGGGCCGGGACGTAGTGCGGTTTGAGATCAACGGCATCGAGAGCGGCGCGTTCACCCGTGGGCACCGGCAGATGGGTCGTTCCAGACCAATCAAGGTCTCGATTGCTACCTACGAAAGGGCGCTGGCACGAAACGGCGTAATCCTACGGGCATCCGAGCGGCGTCGGAAATTGATCGATGAAGTGGGGCAAGAGTCTTCTCTCATCGATCTGCACGTCTATCTGAACGAATACCCGTCTGCTCTTCGTGGTGCGTTCGACGAGACCTATCTTTCGCTGCCGGAAGAAGTACTCGAAACCGTCATGCGGCATCACCAGAAGTATTTCGCTGTGCGCGGCGAGGATGGCCGCCTGAAACCGGAGTTCATTGCGGTGATGAATCGTGCCGACGATCCGGAAGGATTGATCCGCCGCGGGCACGAGCGGGTTCTGCGCGCGCGGTTTAACGACGCGCGCTTTTTCTACGACTTCGACCAGAAACGTACGCTGGAACAGCGTGTGGAGGATTTGAAGAACGTCACATTCCACAAAGAGCTGGGCAGCTACTACGACAAGACCGAGCGCATGGTCGCACTCTGCGACGACACCGATTCCCGGCGCGCGGCAATGCTGTCGAAGGCTGATCTGACGACGGAGATGGTGAAGGAGTTCACGGAACTGCAGGGCATTGTCGGCGGACGGTATGCCGAAGTGCAGGGTGAACCTCCGGCGGTGGCCAAGGCCATTTACGAGCACTACCAACCGTTGTCGATGGATGATCCGATTCCTTCGACGCGCACCGGACAGGTTGTGGCGTTGGCGGACAAGCTGGACACCTTGCGCGAGATGTTTCGCATCGGCCAGATTCCTACCGGATCGAAGGACCCGTTCGCCCTG
>CAYTVP010000196.1:6405-8467 GCA_964441675.1 uncultured Solibacteraceae bacterium
GTTGCGAGGTCGGATGTCGAGCGGCGTCGGCGTATTCCGCATCCTGGCGGAAGGCGAGATTGACAGCAGGCTGAGCGCGCGAACAGACGACCCGAAGCTCCGCGAGTTTCTGGAAGACCGCTTACGCTATTATTTCCGCGACGTGAAAGGCTTCGCCTATGACGAGGTCAATGCGGTACTGGCGGCCGGCTACGACGACGTCAAGGACGTCGCCGAGCGGCTTCAAGCGTTGAAAGGCGTTCGATCGACGGAGAACTTCGAGCCGCTGGCCGCAGGATTCAAGCGGATCAAAAACATTCTCCGGCAGGCGAATTTTTCGACTGCCGGCGAGATTCGGGGAGACCTGCTCGAGGCAGGGCCGGAGCGGGAATTATACGAGGCAAAGCAGCGAATCCAGCTTACGGGAGACCACGCGTCCGACCTGGTCGCGATTGCTTCCCTGCGTCCGGCGATCGACCTGTTTTTCGACAAAGTGATGGTAAACGTCCCGGATGCGGCCACTCGGGAGAATCGGTTAACATTACTTTTCAGCCTTTTCAAAGAGTTTTCCAGCGTGGCCGACTTTTCCGAAATCGTCACCAGTCAATAAGTGCGTGCTTCGTGAAGCACAAGGAGAAAATACAGCAACATGAATAAGTACGTCTACTCGTTCGGCGGTGGTACTGCCGACGGCGACGGTTCCATGAAAGACATCCTCGGCGGCAAGGGAGCCGGTCTCGCCGAGATGTCGAAGGCGGGAGTTCCGGTTCCGCCCGGCTTCACCATTTCCACCGAAGTTTGCAACATTTACTTCGAGAACGGGCGCAAAGTCCCGGATAGCATCAACCAGGAAATCCGCAAGGGTCTGGCGAAGCTGGAAGGGCAAATGGGCCAGAAGCTTGGCAATACGAAGGACCCGCTTTTGCTGTCTGTTCGTTCCGGGGCAAAATTTTCAATGCCCGGAATGATGAATACGATTCTGAATCTGGGGCTGAACGACGAGACCGTTAAGGGCCTGATCGAACGCTCAGGCGGCAATGCGCGCTTTGCCTATGACTGCTACCGGCGGTTCATTCAGATGTTTGGCGAAGTTGCCCTCGGCATCGAAATGGAGGAATTCGACCACATTTTCGACGAGCAGAAGAAGAAGTCGAAGGTGAAGCTGGATACCGACCTAAGCGCCGACGATCTGCAGAAGATCATCACCGAATATAAGAAGCTGGTCAAAAAGAAAACGAAGAAGGAATTCCCGCAATCGGTCCACGATCAGTTGGAAATGGCTCGCGATGCCGTGTTCCGTTCCTGGTGGAACGACAAGGCCGCCTATTACCGGAAGATGGAGCGCATTCCGGATTCGATTGGTACCGCTGCCAACGTGCAGGCGATGGTGTTCGGAAACATGGGCGACGATTCCGGTACCGGCGTTGGCTTTACACGCGATCCGGGGTCCGGCGAGCGCGTATTCTACGGCGAGTTTCTGATCAATGCCCAAGGCGAGGATGTTGTAGCCGGAATTCGTACTCCCCGCGCGATCGCGGAGTTGAAGGACGAGATGCCGGGCGCCTATGACGAGCTGGTGAAGATCACATCCAGTCTCGAGAAGCACTACAAGGACATGCAGGATTTCGAGTTCACCATCGAAAAGGGCCGCCTTTTCATGCTGCAAACTCGAAACGGCAAGAGAACGGGCCCAGCGGCCGTAAACGTGGCGGTCGACATGGTGGCCGAAAAGCTGATCACGAAAGAACAGGCTGTGATGCGCGTTGCGCCGAGCCAGCTTGACCAGCTTCTGCACCCGGTATTCGATGCGGCCTCGTTGAAGACGCTGACGAAGCTGACGACAGGGATTGCGGCTTCACCTGGCGCGGCCGTCGGCAAAGTGGCGTTTACCGCCGAGCGCGCGGTTGAGTTGGCAGCCGGTGCTCCAGTGATCCTTGTCCGGAAAGAAACTACTCCGGACGACATCGCGGGCATGGATGCAGCGAAGGGAATTCTTACGGCAATCGGCGGAAAGTCCTCGCACGCTGCAGTTGTGGCGAGAGGTATGGGACGGCCCTGCATCGTTGGCGCCGGAACTCTTTCG
>CAYTVP010000197.1:0-8438 GCA_964441675.1 uncultured Solibacteraceae bacterium
CCCAAATGGGTGCGCGCGTCGAGGCTCGTGACGGCAAATACCCACCGCTGACCATTCGCGGAAAGCGTCCGCTTCGTTCTCTGGAATACACTCCGCCGATGAGCAGCGCGCAGGTCAAGACCTGCGTCCTGTTTGCCGGCCTTTACGCCGAGGGCACCACCACTGTTCGCGAACCGGTCCCCACCCGCGACCACACGGAGATGGCTCTCCGCGAGTTCGGCGCGACCGTAGCCGGCGGGGGCGGTCGTATCAGTGTCGAGGGTTTTCCCACGCTGGTTGGCCGGGAATTTTCCATCCCGGGAGACCTGTCCTCGGCCGCGTTCTTTTTGGTAGCCGCTACCCTGATTCCCGGCTCGCAGATCACCATCGAAGGTGCGGGTTTGAATCCGACGCGGACAGCCTTGCTCGATTACCTGAACAGCATCGGGGCCGCTATTCGGATCAAGAAGGTAGTAGAAGTGTCCGGTGAATTGACAGGGGACATAGAAGTGAGCGCGGCGGAAACAGGCCCGGGACGCATTGAAGGAGCGATGACCGCGGCGCTGATTGACGAAATCCCGGTATTGGCGATTTTGGGTGCAGCGGCCGGCGGATTGGAAGTGCATAATGCAGGTGAGCTGCGCGTGAAGGAAACAGATCGTATCGCCACCGTTGCCGAGAATCTCAAGAAGGCCGGAGTGAACGTCGAGACGCGGCCCGATGGGTTTTCGGTGTCCGGAGGCCAGCGCATCCGCGCCGCGACGTTTGATTCCTGTGGCGATCACCGGATCGCGATGGCGTTTTCCGTGGCCGCGCTGGTTTCAGACGGTACATGCCGGATTGAAGATTCACAGGCTGCCGCCGTGTCATTTCCCGAGTTTTATAGCTATCTCGAGCGGCTGTCGGCGTGAGTGTTCCGCAAAACACTCCGCCTGTGACGGTCGAGCAGGATCTTACCCTGGCGGGTTTAGTGCATGATCTGAACAATACGTTCGAGATCATCGGCGAAGCTGCCGACCTGCTGTCCTTAGACGAAAAATGGGCGTCGCTCGCGGCCACGATCGAACGTGCCGTCGATCAAGGAAAGCGAATCACGGCCAGCTTCCGGGAGTCGGCCAAGACGTTCGAGCTGGAACTGATCCTCGATAACGCCATCCAATCGACCAAGGATTTCCTTTTGACATCGCGTCTCGGTCATCTTCAGTTCAAGCTGTCTATCGAGCCTGGTATCCGGCTGTCCGGACAGTCCGGAGCCTGGGAGCGCGTCTTCCTGAACCTGTTCCTGAATTCCGCGAACGTAATGCCGGGAGGCGGGGAAATCGAGATTGTGGCAGCGCGGTGTGACGATGGAATCCAGATCGATGTCAGCGATAACGGACCCGGCATCCCGTCGGAGATTCTCGGTGACGTTTTCCGTGCGGGATTTTCTACCGGACCGTCGAGGACGGGGCTGGGGCTGGCGATCGTCGAGTCCATTGTTCACGATCGCGGCGGTCAAGTGACCGCCGGGAACCGGCGTACCGGCCGGGGCGCGACGATCTCCATTCGGGTGCCGCGCTCACAGATCGCGGTATCTGGCTAGCCTGACATTTTCTGCTGCCAGGGCGGCCCGGACACTGGCATCCGATAGTGCCTGGAGTTCCTTTTCCCGGCTCTCTTTCAGGCGCGTCTGGGCAGAGCGCAGCTCGTCCCGGCAGAATCCCGGATGGCACATAAACTCTGTTACGCCCTCCGGCAAATTCCTGATTACCCGGACCAAATCCTGGGCCCCGAAATCTCCGGTCAGTGCGAATCCTGCGAAGTGATCCGTGATGCGGCAGCCTCGGCGGTTGAGTACGTGATGAAATTTGGGACGCAGCGACCCGAGGGATTGTGCAACAACCCTGCGCCAGAATGGAGCCGGTCCGCCGCTGAGCGGGAAATCGAACGGCCTGCGGACCCAGGGAATCGAATATTCCTGACTCAAACGCGCAACGGCTTCGAGCACGCTCGGAATCAGATGCGTGTGTTTGTGAGTATCGAGATGCGTGGGGCGAATGCCGGCCTGACGAATGCGCTCGATTTGGGCCCGCAGTTCCGTGTACGGGTCCCAGCCCCGCCGGCCCACCTGTTTCAGTAGATCGCCAATTGAGGCGGGGAGTGGACGTCCATCCACGATCGACTGCCCGCCAACCAGTACCAGATGGCAACCGATATCAAGGTCCGGATTTTCCGCCGCGCGAGCCAGCGCATGATCGAAGGCCCGCCCATTGGCCATCAAAGTAGTGGCTGTGAGGATTCCGTCGCGATGCGCGGCAATGATCCCGTCGTTGACGTCCGGGGTGAAACCGAAGTCGTCTGCGTTGACGACCAGCGTGCGCAAGCTAAAACAATCCCAGCTTGATGCGTAAAAACTTCTTCGGATTCGCCCGGAAATCCTTCAACAGCCCCTGGAGTTCCACCGCGGTGCCATTGAGATTCTCGTACAGCTGCTGATTGACCAGCAGCTGCCCCGCGGTTCCTTTGCCGGTGTTCAGGTTGTCCACAAGCGTGTTGATGTTGCGGACCGCTTCCCGTACCTCGGCATGAAGCTGATCGTCTTTGAGGAGCTTGCCGGCGGTGCCCTTGCCGGCGTTCAGATCGTCAATCGCTTTCCTCAATCCGGCCATGGTGCTTCGCGTCTCATCGTAGAGCGCCGGATCTTTGATCAGTTTCCCGGCTGTACCTTGTCCGGCTTCAATCGATGCGGCTATCGAATCGACCCGTGCCAGCGTTTTGCGTAGGTCCGCATAGAGCGCCTCATCGTAGATCAACTTGCCCATCGTTCCACCGCCCTGATTGATCGCAAGAGTCATCTTTTCGATTTCGCCCGCAATCGAATTGATGCGGTTATAGAGCTCCTCGTCTTTTAAGATTCGGCCGATGGAACCTTTTCCGAGTTCCACCTGCTCCACGATAGCCTCCAGGCGCTTGATAGTAATTTCCGCGGCGCCGAGCGTCGTTTTACCCTGCCGCAGCAGGTCTTCGATCTCCGTCGTCGTATCGCTCGCAAGCTCGCCATTCGCGGCGACAGCTTGCGGACTGGTGCCCTTGGTGATATCGATCAGCCGGCCGCTCAGCAGGTTCTCCGAGCCGACGGATACCTTCGAATCGGACGGAATCATCTCGCGGAAATCGCCCTGGATCTCCATCTCAATCCGGATAAATCGTTCCGGCTTCTGTTCTCCGGAGAATGCGACGGCCGCCACGTTGCCGACGGTCAGGCCGTTCAGGCGTACCGGAGCCCCCTTCGCGATGCCCGGCGCGGTGTCCATATAGGTGTATATCTTCGATCCGCCGGAAAAAAACCCCTTATCGCTGGTCATATAAAAGACCAGAACAAAGAGCAGAATCAGAGCGCCTGCCGCCATGATTCCGACACGAAGCTGCGACCAGCCTACCTTGGAAATTGCCATCTACCGTCTTCCGAATTTTGACACATAGGAATCCTGAGACTGTCCCAGCTCTTCTAAACTCCCCTGAAAAACGAAGCGCCCTTCGTTCATTACGACGAAGATCGTGTGGGCGGCCGGACAATCCTCGTCACCGCGACGCTCCAGCTTGTTAGTCGCCTCGTTATACACGTAGTTTGCCATTAATTCGCCATCCTGAGCCCGGTGGCTGACGATCAGGGGGGTGGTGTGCTTCACGTCGCGCTGTTTGGCGATGAACGCCATGATGTTGTTGGCGGTAATCGGATCCAGCCCGGCCGTGGGCGAATCGTAGAGCAGCAGAGGAGGGTCCGTGACCGAGGCCCGGGCGATGCCAACCCGGCGGCGCATTCCTCCCGACAGCTCGCTCGGAACCTTGTCGAGAGTGTTTTCCAGCTCGACAAACCGCAGCGCATCGACCACGCGCTTGTGGATCTCCTCAGCGCTTAGGTTTCTGCCAGGCTGGTTCTTAAGCGGATAGGCCACATTGTCCTCGATGGTCAGCGAATCGAAGAGGGCGCTTTCCTGAAATAGCATTCCAATTTCGCTGCGTACCTCGAACAATTCCACTTCTTTCATGGTTGTAATGTCACGGCCAAATACAAGCACGGAACCGGAATCGGGATGAACCAGCCCCATGGCTGTCTTCAGCAAAACTGTTTTGCCGCTGCCCGCCGCGCCAAGAAAAACCCAGGTTTCCCCTTTCCTGACTACGAAGCTGAGCGAATCCAAAGCAACGGTGTCGTCAAAACGCACCGTCACATCGCGAAATTCGAGAATGGCGTTATCCTGGCGCTCACTGTCCATCTGGATCAGAGATTCACGAAAATTTGCGTCATCATCACGTTGATGACAAAGATCCAAACGGATGCGATCACCACGGCCTTCGTGGTTGACAGCCCGACGCCCTGCGTTCCTCCGCGCGTTTGGATTCCGTAGAAGCAGCCAACCAGCGAAATGGCGAAGGAAAACAGGAAGGGCTTTAGCAGGCCCTGCGCCAGGTCGTTGTACTCAAGCACCTGCTGCGCCGAATTCCAGTACTGCGCGGCGGTAAGGTTCAGCCGCAACGCGCCAATCAGGTAACCGCCGCACAATCCCACAAAATCCGCAATGATCGTCAGCAGCGGGAGAACCACCGCCAGCGCGATAACGCGGGGCGCGATCAGCTTTGGCGTGGGGTCGGTTCCGAGCGCCCGCATTGCATCGATCTGCTCGGTCACCTTCATCGAACCCAATTCGCTGGCGATTCCGGAAGCATTTCTTCCGGCGACGATCACCGCCGTGAGCACCGGGCCCAATTCCCGGACCAGCGTGATCGCTACAAACTGTCCCGTTTGGCTGGTGACGCCATAATTGGCGATGGCGCGCGACATTTGCAGCGCCATAACGATGCCGCTAAACCCTCCCACCAACGCAACAATCGCCAGGCTGCCGACACCCATGATGTCCATCTGGCGGAAGATATCGTCCCAATAGTATGGGCCGCGAAATATGGTCCGGAACGCCCTTCCGGCCATATAGACGAACTCCTGGAAGACTTGAAAAGGAGGCTTAAGAAAGTCGAGCAAGACGAGCCTTCGTCAAAAACTCGATGCTACCATGTGGGCCGGAGCAGCTTGGGTGAAGGGCTTGACGGATATTCTAGGCATACGGGTTGGCCATGCCTCTGATTATGACGGGCTAACCGGCTGCACGGTCATTCTTTGCGAAGGCGGCGCTATCGGGGGAATCGATATTCGCGGCTCTGCCACTGGAACACAGGAGGCGGATATCCTCTCGCCCACCCATTCGACACCGCATGTGCACGCGATTTGTCTCGCCGGAGGAAGCGCGTTCGGTCTGGAGGCAGCTTCCGGGGTTCGGCGTTATCTAGCGAAGAAAGGCATCGGCTATCTGTTTGGAGGCGCGCGCGTGCCGATCGTTCCCGCAGCCATCCTGTTCGATCTGGGAATTGCAAAAGACGCGCGGCCGTCCCGCGAGATGGGTGAGACCGCCGCAGCCGCCGCGGGCGCCGGGCCGGTGACGGAGGGTAATGTGGGAGCCGGTGCCGGAGCCACCGTCGGCAAGCTGTTCGGCCTGGAGCGCGCTATGAAGGGCGGTATCGGATCGGCGACAGTCGAGCTCGGCGGGGCATTCGAGGGTGTCATCGTCTCGGCGTTGGCCGCGGTGAATGCGTTCGGCGACGTGATCGATCCGGTGAACGGACGTGTGGTGGCGGGAGCGCGGACTTCGAAAACCGCACACACCTTTGTCGGGATGGCAGAGGCGATGAAGCGCGGTGAGGGATTTGCTCCGAAGCCGGGAACCAATACGACACTCGTCGTAGTGGCGACCAACGCGAAGCTTTCGAAGGTCGAAGCTACGAAGCTGGCGCAAATGGGTCAGTTGGGCGTCGCGCGGACTATCAATCCGGTGAACACCAATGGCGACGGAGACGTTGTGTTTGCACTCTCTCTAGGGTCTAGAGTTGTACCGGCGACACCGCTGGGGATTGCTGCCGCCGAAGCGGTGAGCGCGGCGATCTTGCGCGCAGTACGGTACGCAAAGACGCTTGGGGGCGTGCCCGGCTTGGCGGACCGCTAGCTCGCGTCGCGAGCAGAAGCTGCTTCGCGTTCCGATGGCGGCAGCGAGGACATCGCCAGGGGCAAGCCGTGCCCCGGTTCCATATTGGGAATCTCAATCTCGATGCGCGTACCTTCCCCGACGTGGCTGTCGACGACAATCCGATAGCGATCTTCAAATAGAACACGCAGGCGCTCGTTGACGTTTGAAACGCCGATCCCGCCATGCTCAAACAGACGATGCAGACGCTCTTCGGTCATGCCGAGCCCGTCGTCTTCGACAGCGATGCGAACCGTGCGTCCTTCCAGGCGGCTTCGGATGGTGACCCTGCCGCCTTCGACCTTGCGCGAAAGACCGTGTTTGATCGAGTTTTCGACCAGTGGCTGCAGGAGCATTGCCGGCACCAGACGATCGAGCGTAGCCGGATCGATATCCCGTTCGAACTTCAGTTTATCGCCGAAGCGCACCATCTCAATTGCCATATAGTCGTCGATAAAACCGAGTTCCTCCCGAAGCGGGGCCAGCGCCTCGGATTTCCGCAGCAAGCGGCGCAGAATGCTCGAAAGCTTGTAGATGACGCCGCGGGCTTGCTCCGGATTGATGCGAACCAGCGATGAAATCGAATTGAGTGTGTTGAACAGGAAGTGCGGATTGATCTGATTACTCAGTGCCGCCAACCGCGCCTCCACCAGCAGGCGGTTCTGCGATTCGAGCTTGCGCTCGGTGCGGGTGCTATTCCAAACTTTCAACGGGATCGCCACGCAGAGCACCATGGTCAGGTAGCCGATGAACTGCATCACCCCGGCACCCGGGACGATGGGATGCAAGACGCGCGGTGTAAAGATGGCGCTCACCGCGCTGTAGAGAAATACTGCAAACAGGATCGCGCAGAGGAACACCACCTGGTAGCCGCTGCGGGTCAGGTCCCACCCTTTTCGAAAGAAGCGATAACCACCGAGGAGATCAAAGATGGGCGAGAAGCGCCAGATCTCTTCCGGGTCCGGAGCCAGATCGCGCAGCAGTCCGCCCAGCAATCCGAAGCTCGCCAGCATGGGCATTGTCATCCATTCGCCTTGCAGCATCGAAGGGATCGAGATCAGGATTCCCGACAGCAACCCGGTCCAGTATCCACCGATGATCCCGGCCAGAAGCGAGCCGGCAAAGCCAAGATCTACACCCTGATAGGCGGGGTTCGCCGCGCGAATGGCAGCGCCCGCCCCGAAGACCGCGCCGAAGCTGAGCGCCATTTCCGTTCTCTGGGCAAGCGAGCGCTCATCGCGCATCAGCATACGCAGAAACACGCCAAACCGGGCGAGGATGCTCGCGACTGAGGCCGCCACCGCCAGACGGACCAGGAGCACGACCAGATGCTGTTCGGAGGTCAAGGGAGGTGCGTGTACTCACGATTGTATCCGGCGGGCTCTATAATTAGTTATCCATGCCGTTTGAGCTTCGCAAAGCGGCCGAAGCCCGGCTTCCTACCCCATACGGTACTTTTGACATTTTTGGATTTGAAGGTTGGGAAGATGACCGGTCGGAGGAAGCAGTCGTTCTCCGGCTTGGCACGATCGGGCCGGACGACTCACCGCTGGTACGCATTCATTCGCAATGCCTGACGGGCGACGTGTTTCACAGTCTTCGTTGTGATTGCCGCGGGCAACTGGAGCTGACGCTCACCCGTATCGCCGCTGAGGGGAAGGGCTTGATTATCTACGAGATGCAGGAAGGCCGTGGCATCGGGATCATGAACAAGCTGCGGGCCTACGCGCTGCAGGACCAAGGGCGCGATACTGTTGAGGCCAACGTCGAGCTCGGACTGGACATCGACGCCCGCAGCTATCGTCTGCCCGCGGAAATTCTTCGCTCTCTCGGCATTTTAAAGGTGCGTCTGCTGTCGAATAACCCGGCGAAGATTCAGGCTCTCGAAGATGCCGGTGTGAAAGTGGAGAGGCTTCCGGCACATGTTGAATCCGACGAACGCGCCTTAGCTTATCTGCGTGTAAAGAAGGAAAAGCTCGGCCACCTGATTGACGGATTCTGAAAAAGGCGGATTCTGAAACGAACGCTTCAGACCGCGTTCAGGCATCGTGATCGAAGCCAAGCAACGGCTGCGCCGGCTGTACCATTCGACCCATCAGCGCGGCGCGCACCTTTGTTGAGTTCTCGAAAGACCGGCCCTGAATATCCGCGGTGAAGATGACAAACATTCGTTCCGCGAATGGTGCCAGCCGCAGAACGCGCGCAATCACCGCATTGAGATCCGGCGAGGAATCCGAAATCCGCAGATATCCGAGAGAACTGGTCAGCGATGAGCTATTGACCATTGCGATGCCGTGGTCCTTCAAAACGCCCATAGCTTCTTCCGATTGCCAGGATTCGTGAGGCAAGTCTGCCGCCTGCGGAAACTCATGGAACGCCGCGCGCTGCGTTAATAGAAATTCCGAGTTC
>CAYTVP010000198.1:0-8335 GCA_964441675.1 uncultured Solibacteraceae bacterium
CGTCGCCGTCCGCTGGGTGGATGCTTTAATTCACGACGCCAAGGCTGGCGATGCCCTGGTATCTTTGGCGAGAATTACGGGGGACGCGGCACGCGACTTGCCGCCGGCAACCGTGGAGATGATCCGCCGCACGCTCTCCGACCCGAAACAGCTTGCTGTCCTGAGTGGCGACGAACAGGATCTTGCCTCGCTCGGGCGGGTATTCGGCGAGGACCTGCCGAGCGGGCTGGTTTTTGCCGAACCGGAAACTCCGGCCGCTACGACCTGATGAACGAGCGCGAAATTGTCGCCCGGCTGCGGAAACAAGCTCCGCTGATCGGCGACGACTGCGCAATTCTTCCCAACGGACGGACCGACCTGGTCGTCACAACCGATCAGTTCATCGAGGATGTCCATTTCCGCCGGTCGACTCACTCGGCAGCCGATTGCGGCTGGACTGCCCTGGCCCGCGGGCTCAGCGACCTAGCCGCCATGGGCGCGAAGCCGTTGTATAGCTTTGTGTCGATTGCGCTTCCAGATTGGGCACGCATGCGCTGGTTGAATGGCTTCTATCGGGGCTTTCATCAGCTTGCGCAAAAGTATCAGGTGCAATTGGCCGGCGGAGATCTTGCCCATGCTTCCGCGCTTTATTGCGATGTCACGGTAATCGGCGAAGTGCCGCGAGGCCGGGCGCTCGTGAGGAGTGGAGCAAACGTTGGGGATATGATCTATGTTTCGGGTGCGCTCGGCAAACCGGCTCACCGGCCGTCGCCGCGCATCGAAATCGGACAGTCTTTGCGCAGCGTTGCCAGCGCGTGCATGGATATCACCGACGGCTTATCGCGGGACTTGGCTCGGCTGTGTGAAGCATCGGATGTCGGGGCCGACCTGGAAGATATTCCCCTTGCCCGGGGGGCCACAATCGAAGACGCGTTCCATCGTGGAGAAGATTACGAGCTTCTCTTTACGTCCGCTCGGCGGCTGAACCATCCGGTCATCGGGAAGATCGTGGAGCGCCGCGGCGTTCGATGGCGCGGGCGCCCGCTGAAAGCAAAAGGATATGACCACTTCGCCCGCAAGGATTCTTGATCTAATCGAAGCTTTTCGCCGCTCGAAGACAATGTTCGCCGCGGTTGAGCTGGGCTTGTTCGAGCGCCCTCCACAAACGCCAACAGAAATTCGCCTGGCGGAAGCCTGTGTCGCGCTCGGCCTGCTCAACCCTGATTTTTCACCCACACCGGAATCGGAGAAGTATCTACGCCGCGATTCTCCGGACACAATGACCGGCTACATCGACTACTCGAATCGGGTGTTGTTTCACCTCTGGAGCGACCTCGAAGGAGCGGTCCGCGAGGGGACCAACCGTTGGAGCGGGGCGGCCGGACTCTTCGACAACTTCTACGCGTCGGATGATTCTATGCGTTCGTTCCTGATGGGCATGCATGGATTCGGACGGTTGAGTTCCCCGGCTGTTGTAACGGCGTTCGATCTTTCCGGATTTCGCCGGCTGGTGGATTTAGGCGGCGCGACGGGGCACCTCGCCATGGCTGCACGCGAACGCTACCCGGATCTCGCCGCCACGGTATTCGACTTGCCGCGCGTTATCGCTTTTGCAAAATCGATTGCCACGGACGTCGAGTTTGCCGAAGGCGACTTCTTCAACGACCCTTTCCCCGAAGCTGACCTTTATTCGCTTGGCCGGATTCTGCACGACTGGAGCGAAGAAACGATCGCAACTTTGCTGAGAAAGATTTTCAATGCTCTCCCACCGGGCGGCGGATTACTGATTGCTGAAGTACTGCTCGACGATGACCATGCGGGGCCTGTTTCCGCGCATATGCAGTCGTTGAATATGCTGGTTTGCACAGACGGCCGCGAGCGATCGCTGCCCGAGTATCGGGCATTGCTCCGCGCGGCGGGATTTCGAGAAATAGAAGGAAGAAAAACAGGTAAGCCTGTGGATGCCATACTCGCGAGGAAAAGATAATGCCAGTCAAAGTGGAACCGACTCATTACGGCGTATGGGAACACGCCTACCGCGTATCGAATGGTGAAGTGGAACTGGTGGTGACGTCATCGAGCGGGCCCCGGATTATCCACTATGGATTCGCCGGCGGCCAGAACTTCTTCCGCGTATTCCCGGACGGGAAGGGCTTCAACAATAAATCGAAGCTCGGCGAATGGTTCATCATGGGCGGGCACCGTCTTTGGGCGGCTCCCGAACTGGTGCCGGGAACTTATTATCCGGACAACGATCCGGTGAGGATCGATACGCACGCCGACGGTTTAACGGCGGTTCCGCCGCTTGAAACGTTTACCGGCCTCCAGAAACAATTCACGGTAAAGATGTCGCCTGCGGGAACCGGTGTCGAAGTGATCCACAAGATTACAAATCACGGGGGATTTCCCGTGGAGATCGCCGCATGGGTACTCAGCGTGATGGCGCAGGGAGGAATCGGCGTCTCCGGATTTCCGCCGCGCGGCACTCATCCGGAGGTGCTGGCGCCGACAAATCCGTTGATCATGTGGGCTTTCACCGATCTATCCGACCCGCGCTGGAAATTCACGAAAAAGTACCTGACCCTCCGGCAGGACCCCAAAAATAACGTTCCGCAGAAGCTCGGTTATTTCCGCAAAGACACCTGGGCCGCGTATGTTCTGAATGGTGAAGCGTTCGTCAAGCAAACGACCGCTGACTCTTCGCGCAGCTATCCGGACATGGGCTCGAGTTTCGAAATTTTCACGAATGCCGATTTTCTGGAGCTCGAAACACTCGGGCCATTAGAGAAACTTGCGCCCGGAGAATCACTGACTCACGTTGAGAATTGGAGCCTGCGGCGTAATGTGCGTCTCGACACAATCAGCGATGGAGAACTCGATAAACACTTTGCGGCCTTAAAATAGAAGTATCCATGAGAACTGCTGCACTATTACTCTGTTCCTCGCTGCTCTGCCTGGCGCAATATAAGGCGGAGCCGGCGGGAGCGCCCCCGACTGAGCTGTCTCCTGCGATACAAGCTCTGCTGTCGAAAGAAGGGACAAAGCTGGTGGGTCCGGATGGGGCTGTCTGCGAAATCTGGCTGCAGACGGCAGCTCCGAAGGCATCGGCAGCCGCCGAAGAGAGCGCCACATTCGCAATTGCACAAGGTGCGTTGCTGGGTGCCATCCGCTTCCCAGCAAAGGGTGCCGACCGGCGCGGACAAACCATCCAACCCGGTGTCTATACGCTTCGCTATAGCATGTTTCCCATCAACGGCGATCATCAGGGCGTTGCGCCGCAGCGCGATTTTGCCTTGCTGTCGCCCGCGGCTGACGATAAGGATCCCGCAGCCACGCCGGATTTCGACACTCTGGTGGGATGGAGCAAAAAGGCGAGCGGAACGCCCCATCCCGCAGTGCTAAGTATGTGGAAGCAGGAGCAGGCAGATTTTCAAGCCGGACTTTCTCAGCTCGGCGAGCAAGACTGGGTTCTCCAGGGGAAGATAGGCGACCAACTGGTAGCCATTATTCTCGTCGGCCAAACAGAGGGGTGACGCTTTCGCGCCACCCTTAAGCAACCTCCATTGTCGCGATGGATTCCGTCCGGTTAATCGCCATCCAGGCACTGATCGCAGTAAAGAGTGCCCAACCGCCGAGCAGCGCAAGGGTCAAACCGTCGGGGGCGATTATTGATTGTCCTCGTAATGCCTGCGTGACCAGCATTGCGAGCAGCGCGAAGTAACTTGCGGCCAAAGTCACAATAAGGCGGACTCGCGCCTCCATGCTCAGCTCTCTCCGCCGCAGGAGAACTGCGGCTAAAGGAAGCACTTGCAGCGCATGGAGTCCCATAAAGTGAGGGATCCGCAAATCTCCATGCTTCGTGCTCCAGCCCGTGCCCGGCAGACCCGGCCCGCCGTCCGGCGCACCGACAGTATGCGCGCCAACGATCCGCATCTGTTTTCCAGCATGCGCATCGGCTAGTTGAGCACTCGTGGGCCTCGTCATCAGTCCAGCCGTGAGAGCTCCGGTAATCGTGATGACCATCCCGGTCCGAAGCGCCCATCCCATTGCACGATCCTGAAACTTCTCCCGCCACAACGCTACAGCCACGGCCACGCTCGCGAACGTTTGAGTGACAATCGATGCTCCCATAATCGTGAACAACGCGCCGTCCAGTGGCGTAGAGAAGTTGAAGTGACTGGTCGTCCCACGATATGCCTGAAGATCGATGATAGTGATCTCAATCACCATCACGACAGCGGTCAGCCAGCCAATGACGCTTCGAGTTTTCTTCGCGTCCGGGATTAACGAAAAAATCCAGGCCAGCGTAAACGTGTAGATTGCGATGGAGGCGGCAAACTTTGCCGGCTTCAGCCAGACAGGCGCGCCTACGACTGTCCTCGGATCGAAGATCAGCCCGAAAATAGCTAGCGCCAAGGCCGGGAGCATCAACAATCCGGTAAAAGTCAGGGGCTTGCTGGTCCCCCAAAGTAGTTTCAACATCTGCATAATGCGCTCCTAACAATGTAATCGATGTCAACATCAATATAACCGCCGGTGTTGACGATGTCAACATAAAAAGATTAAAGTAGGATTCATGGTTCGCCCGCCCTCCGCAAGCCCAAAAAAGAAGTCCGCCGGCAGCTATCATCACGGCGACTTGCGCCGGGCGCTTTTGGATGAAGCGACCCGGACGATCCAGACGCAGGGGGTCGAATCGCTCACGCTGCGAAGCGTCGGGGACCGCCTGGGTGTCTCCCGCACGGCGCTTTACCGCCATTTTTCCGACAAGCAGGCGTTGTTGGCGGCCGTCGGACGGGAAGGCTTTCACGTTCTGCGGGTGGCGTTAGTGGATACGTGGGAAAAGAACGGGCGCGGCCGGAACGGTTTCGAAGCCATGGCTACCGCGTACGTACAGTTCGCGATGACGCATCCCTCGCATTACCGCGTGATGTTCGGAGGTTTCATCGAATCCATTGCGAAGGACAGCGAATTGGTCCGCGAAGCAGAAGGGGCATTTCAAGCCCTGGTGGACGCGCTCGTAGATCAACAGAACTCCGGGCACGTCCGGCGCGACGATCCCATATTGATGGCGAGGTACATCTGGGCGGTCGTACACGGAATTGCGATGCTGGCAATCGACGGGCAGCTGGGTTGCGATGCGGGCGAATCTACCGAGGCTTTGAAGCAATATGCGGTGGAGCAGATCCGAACGTCGATAGCGATCGCTTAAACTATCGCCCGAAACTCTTTGACCGCTTTAGTCAGCGAAGCGGCGGCATCGCCAGTGGGCAGATATTCCATCGTTACGTAGTTCTGATAACCGGCCTTTGCGATGGCGCGATAGATATTGGCGTAGTTCATTTCGCCCGTGCCCGGTTCATGGCGGCCGGGATTGTCGGCGATGTGGAATACATTCACCGAGGACGCTGCTGCGGTGAGAGTCCGGATCACGTTTCCGGCCTGCACCTGCTCGTGATAGATGTCGAACAACAACTTCACATGCGGGGTGCCTGCTTCTTTCACCATCCGGAGGCCATCCACGCAGCTCGCGAGGAAGAAACCCTTGTGATCGACTTTGTTGTTGAGAGGTTCGATGATGAGCGTTACGCCTGCTTTGGCGGCCAGGTCGCCGGCGCGTTTGGTCCCCTCCAGCATGGACGCGAATTGATCGTCGAACGTATGGCCCGAAATCGCATTGCCGGACATCAACAGCAATTGCGGAATTTCCAGCCGCTTCGCCCATTCGATTTCGCGGGCAACTTCTTTTAACATGCTGCTGCGCTGCGCGGGATCGACCATCGAAACCGGCTCTTTGCCCCAGTTGGGCATGGCCGAAATCGTGCTCATTCGAAGCTTCAGCGAGGCGGCGAGCTTCTTCATCTGCGCGGCCTGCTCCGGCGACCAGGCCAGATGCTCGCCAACCAGCTCGACTGCATCGCATCCCGCGCCCGAAGCAATCTCCAGTTTCTGCTCGAAGCTCCCCCGCAGCGTCCACAGCATCACGGCCGTCTGGATTTGCGGCTTTGTCTGGGCCATAAGGGAGACGCCGGCGCTGCCAAGGAACATTCTGCGATCAAGCATTTCGGCGCCAGCATAACATGCCGGTGGGGATGCGATACCCTGAATCTACAGCCTCCCATGAGCGTCCTGAAGTACCAAACACGCAGTGGTATTCGTGTCTCGCGACAAGTTTCCCGCGCGCCCTATCGGCGTGGGCTTGCTAGTCTGCTGCGCCAACTCGACCGCAAACGCGGCGTCTATCTTTCGTCCGGATACGAGTATCCGGGGCGCTATTCGCGTTGGGACTTCGCGTCGATTGCACCACCGCTCGAAATCATCGGCGAAGGAAGATCCATGCTGTTTCGCCCGCTGAACAGCCGCGGGGAACAACTGACAGCGATCCTGGAACCGATTCTCGCCGGACATCCGCATTGGGAGACGTTTGAGCGCGAAGGAACATCGTTGCGGGGCACGCTCCGGCCATTGCCCGAGCGATTCCCGGAGGAGGAGCGCAGCCGGCAACCGTCTGCATTTTCCGTTCTCCGAGCGCTTATGGAGGAATTTCGCCATCCGGAAGATTCGCGGCTGTTCCTTGTGGGGGCTTTCGGCTACGACCTGCTGTTCCAGTTCGACCCTGTGAAGCTGAAGCTGCCTCGCGAGGGGACCCGCCTGCTCCATCTGTATTTGTGCGACGAGATCTTTGTCATGGATCGCCGCAAGGAGCAGGTCGAGCGATTTCGCTATGACTTTGCCTCCGATCGCGGCGACACCGCGGGCCTTGCCCGCACTGCCGAAACGTTGCCGAAGCCGGGGAAAACGCCGACATCGCCGCCCGAGATTGAAACCGATCATGCTCCCGGCGAGTATGCGGCCAACGTAGAGCGCGTACGCCAAGGAATGAAGCGCGGCGACTACTATGAGGTGGTCCTGCGGCAAACATTCCACGCGCCATACAGCGGTAAACCGAGCGATCTTTTTGCGCGTATTCAGAAAGCCAGCCCGAGCCCCTACGAATTCCTGATTCAATTCGGCGAAGAGCAGTTAATCGGCGCGTCACCCGAAATGTTCGTCCGCGTTGAGGGCGATCGCGTGGAAACGTGCCCCATCTCCGGAACGGCGCGGCGTACCGGCGATCCGTTGAAGGACGCCGAGGCGATTCGCGAGCTACTGAATTCTTTCAAGGAAGAGTCGGAGCTTACGATGTGCACCGATGTCGATCGGAACGATAAATCCCGTGTTTGCCGGCCTGGCACGGTACGCGTACTGGGGCGGCGGTTGATTGAATCCTATGCCGGCGTATTTCACACCGTGGATCACGTCGAGGGCATGCTCGAAGACCGGTTCGATTCGCTGGACGCATTCCTCACGCATATGTGGTCTGTGACCATGATCGGCGCGCCCAAAAAGGCAGCCGCGCAGGCCATCGAGGATTTAGAGAAGGATGCCCGCGGCTGGTATGCGGGCGCGATCGGATTAATTTCGCTGAGCGGCGACATCAATACCGGAATTCTGATCCGGACGGTTCACCTTCGCGATGGTGTTGCGCGGTATCCCGTTGGCGCGACGTTACTCTATGATTCTGTACCGGTAAGCGAAGAAGCCGAGACGCGCATGAAGGCCACCGGCTTCTTCCGTGCGATGGAAGCTGCCGAAACACCTGTCGCACCGGTGTCTGCGCCGGCCGTCATCGAATCGCGGGAGCCGGTGCGCGAGCCAGTGCGAATGCTGCTCGCCGACCACGACGATTGCTTCATTCATACGCTATCGAATTACGCCCGTCAGGCCGGCGCGGACGTCACCACCTATCGCGCGGGATTTCCGGTGGAGTTTCTACGGGAGTTCAATCCGGATTTACTGTTGATCTCGCCGGGTCCAGGGCGGCCGTCGGATTTTGGAGTTCCGGATCTCGTACGCAGTGCCGTCAGCCTAGGCATTCCGGTGTTCGGAGTTTGCCTGGGGCTGCAGGGGATCGTGGAAGCGTTTGGGGGAACCCTAGGTGTACTGGATTACCCGATGCACGGCAAGCCGTCCATTGTGCGGCATACCAACAGCGGCGTTTTTCAGGATCTTCCCGAGAAGTTTCAGGTTGGCCGCTACCATTCGCTGTTCGCGCATCGCGAGACATTTCCGTCTGTCCTCGAAATCACGGCCGAATCGGATGATGGGGTGATCATGGGCGTGCGCCATCGCGAGCTGCCGATAGAAGCCGTGCAGTTCCACCCCGAGTCAATTCTGTCTCTCGACGAAAACTGCGGGCTCCGCCTGATCCAAAATGTCGTGCGTACTCTGAGCCGGGCGCGAAGCGTCACCGCGCCATAAGTGCCGTCGGCAATTATCGCGGGCGGCGGTCTCGCTGGGATGGCGGCCGCGGCGG
>CAYTVP010000199.1:0-8287 GCA_964441675.1 uncultured Solibacteraceae bacterium
CAACCTCCCGCGCCGCCGCCGGAAAAGCAATTTACAGAAAGGATGTTACACGAACAAACTTCTTCGTGCTAAGACAAATTGTTGTCCAATACTGTGTGAAACAGGCAGCAATCGGGCTTTTTAGAAGTTCGTGTAACATCCTTTGAGCTTAGTGGGAGATGACGTTTCAGGGAGAGCGCACATTCCATCCGGGATCGGGAAACCAAGCGGCGGCATTCGAGAACCCGGATTGCGCTGGCGCGGAGAGTGGGCTAAGGTTGGCAACAGCGAGGGCAGATATGCCGGACTACGAAGTTACGGTGAACGGACTGGCCAAGAAAATCGCGACGGAAGCAGAGCGGCCGCTTCTCGACGTCATCCGTGAAGAGTTCGGGCTGACCGGCACTAAGTACGGATGCGGCGAAGGCCAATGCCGGGCCTGTAGCGTGCTCTTGGACGGGAAAGCGGTTACTTCTTGCCTGATTCCGATGCGCGCGGCCGCCGGAAAGAAGGTCGTTACCATTGAAGGTTTGGCCGATGGCGAACGGCTTCATCCGGTGCAGCAGGCATTTGTAGAGGAATCGGCGATGCAGTGTGGCTATTGCGTACCCGGAATGGTGCTGCAAACTGTCGCGCTCCTGCAGCAAACGCCCAACCCGACGGAACGGCAGATTGTCGATAGCTTGAACGGGAATCTGTGCCGGTGCTGCGGCTATCCCCAGATGCTCGCAGCCGTGCGGCGCGCGGCAAGAGGAACCAGCCATGCGAAACGAGCCTGACCGCTACGAGCTCCGGGAACCGCCCGCATATCAATTTGCACTGAACCGCCGCGAGTTCCTACAGGTTGCCGGCGTCGTCATCTGCCTGACGCCAGCCGCATTCTCAGCCGATTCCGCGGAACCCGTGGCCCGGTTGATCATCGCGGCCGACGGCACCGCCACCGTTTACTGCGGCAAGGTCGAGGTGGGGCAGGGCTCGCGAACGGAGATCGCCATGGCGGTGGCGGAAGAGTTACAGATCCCTCTGGATCGTGTCCGCGTGATTTTGGGCGACACCGGGCAATGCCCGAATGACGGAATCACCGCCGGCAGCCGGACTACGCCTTCGACGCTACCTCAGGTTCGCAAGGCAGCCGCGGAAAAAGCATCCAGCAAGGAAGGCAGCCACAAGATCCAGGTTCTGGGCACGTCGCAGGGAAGAACCGATGCCCGCGAGATCGTGACGGGGCAGCATCAGTTTCCTTCCGACATTCGCCGCCCGGGTATGGTCTATGGCAGCATTTTGCGCGCTCCGGCATACAACGCGACCCTCGAGAGCGCGGACACGAGCGTGGCCGAAAAACTCCCTGACGTGACCGTCGTCCGCGATACCAACTTCATCGCCTGTACCGCGCCGTCATCGTTTGCCGCGCGGAAAGCAGTAGAGGCAATCGGAGCCTCCGCAAAATGGAAGCTAGCCGATCATCCATCCAGTACGGAAGTCTTCTCCGTGCTGAAGAAAACCGGCAAGAATCCGCGGGAGCAATCGACCGGCAACTTAGCCTCGGCGCTTGAAGGCTCCGCTAAGAGGCTGCGGGCGGAATTCCGCGTGCCGTTCATTCAACACGTTCCTATGGAGCCGCGCGCCGCAGTGGCGGAATGGGACAGTGACAAGCTGACCGTATGGACGGGAACCCAGAATCCCTTCGGCGTCCGGCAGCAATTACAGCAGGCGTTTCGAATGGACGCGGCGAAGATACGCGTCATCGTGCCCGATACGGGCGGCGGGTTCGGCGGTAAGCACACGGGCGAAGTCGCGATCGAAGCGGCACGCCTCGCAAAGGAAGCGGGACACCCGGTGAGCTTGCGATGGACGCGCGCGGAAGAGTTCATGTGGGCGTACTTTCGTCCAGCCGGATTCTATGAGATCGAAGGCGGCCTCGATGCCGAAGGACGGCTGACTGCTTGGGATTTCGGCGTCTATAATGCCGGCACTGCCGGGCTTGCGACGCCCTACCGTGTCGAGAATGTACGGACGCGCTTCTTCTATTGCGACTCGCCTCTACGCGAGGGTTCGTATCGCGGCATCGCGGCTACAGCGAGCAACTTCGCTCGCGAATGCTTCATGGACGAATTGGCCGTGGCATCCGGCAAGGACCGGCTGGAATTCCGGCTGGCGAACCTGGGAAACGAGCGCCTGCGCAATGTATTGATCGCGGCCGGAAGCGAGTTCGGCTGGGAGAAGCGCAGCGCGAAGAAGCAACCGGGCATCGGTATCGGCGTAGCGTGCGGGGTAGAAAAGGGTTCCTATGTCGCTGCCTGCGCGGAAGTGGAACGAGCGGCCGATCGCACAGTTCGCATTCGCGACTTCCACATGGTGTATGAATGCGGGGCGATCCTGAATCCATTGAACCTTCGCGCCCAGGTGGAAGGCGCGCTCGTGCAGGGTTTGGGAGGCGCGCTTTTTGAAGATGTACGGTTCGAATCCGGTAAGCTGCTGAACGGCAGCCTTGCGAAGTACCGTGTGCCCCGCTTCCGGGACGTGCCGCCTTTTCGCGTTTCTCTTCTCGATCGGAAGGATCTGCCATCCGCCGGCGCGGGCGAGACACCAATTATTGCCGTGGCGCCAGCCATCGCGTCAGCCGTATTTCAGTTGACCGGCAAGCCCGTGCGAGAGCTGCCCATCCGTATCGCTTAGCTTAAACGGCTGTAAGCCAGGATAAAAGCAGCGAGCGCCGCGATTGACGCAACCGTCCGCACATGGTTCCAGGCAGTCCAAGTCTCTAAATAGTTGTTCCAGTACACGGCAGAGGCCGGCGCAAGGACATCCAGGCGAGCCAGCGCATCATTTCGCGGCACATTAAACAGAAACGTTACGCCGATTGCACCAGCCAGGTAGAGCAAGCTGCCCGTTAGCTGATATCCGCTCGCCGGCTCGTGCCAGTGCAAAACTGAAAAACCGGCCAAGACTACACAAGCTATCGCTGTCCCCATAAAGAAGATCGCGAACCAGAGATTCAGGATGGTGACATTCATCGCCTGCATCGCCGCAATACCTCCTGCGGGCGCGATGCGTCCCAGCGCTTTCATGACAAAAGTGGAGAACGTAAAGAACATGCCGCCCATGACACCGCAGCCAATCGCGGCAAACAGTGTGAGTATCGGAATTCCCTTCATGTATTCACTTTGCACCCGGCACCGTCTCAGTTTCCAGGTAGAGGTCGCAGGTCAGCCCTTGGCATCGCGCCAGTTAGGCCCGATGCTGGCATCCGCCACTAACGGCACCGCAAGCTTCGTCACGGTTTCCATTTCCCGTTTGACCAGTTTCGCCAGATTCTCCGCTTCGTCCGGAGGAGCTTCGAGCACCAGCTCGTCATGCACCTGCAACAGCATGCGCGATTTCCACCCTTCTTCGAGCAGAGTCCTGTCAATGGCGATCATCGCGCGTTTGATCAGATCGGCCGCCGTTCCTTGGAGCGGTGTGTTCACCGCCGTGCGCTCGGCAAACCCGCGTGCATTGGGATTGCGGCTGTGCATGTCAGGAATCGGCCTGCGCCGTCCGTCCATCGTTTCCGCATAGCCGGCCTCCCGTACCTTTACGATCGTTTGGTCGATAAACGTTCGCACGCCGGCGTATCGCTCGAAGTACCGGCGAATGTATAGTTCCGCCTCTGCCCTCGGAATTCCCAACGTCTGCGATAGCCCAAACGGTGTCTGTCCGTACACGATGCCGAAATTCACCGCCTTGGCGTTGCGCCGCATTTCAGGTGTCACCATCAGCGGGGGCACGCCAAACACCTCCGCCGCGGTGCGCGTATGAATATCCTCGCCGCGAACAAATGAATCGACGAGAACCTTATCGGAGGACATGTGCGCCAATAGGCGGAGCTCGATTTGCGAGTAATCGGCGATCACCAGCTTCCAGCCTTCCTCCGGCACAAACGCTGCCCGGATCTCGCGGCCCAGCTCGGATCGAATGGGAATGTTCTGTAGGTTCGGGTTCGTAGACGAAAGCCGTCCTGTCGCCGCTCCGGTCTGATTAAAAGTTGTATGAACCCGCCCGGTGGCCGGTCGAATTAATTGCGGGAGCGCCTCGGCATAAGTTCCACGCAGCTTGGCAATCTGCCGATAGTCGAGCACCTTCCGAGCTATCTCGTGGTCCACCGCGAGAGTTTCCAGAATGTCGGCGGCGGTAGAGACCGTTTTTCCGCGCCCATATTTTGTCGGCGCCGGAAGCTTTAACTCTTCGAATAAGACGGCTGAGAGCTGCTGCGGCGAATTGATGTTGAAAGGGTGCCCCGCAATCTCGAAGACTTCGCCCGCCAGACGATCCAGTTCGCGGGTCATTGTCTGCGACATCTCAATAAGGGCCTTCTGGTCGATCCGTATGCCGGTCCGTTCCATTCGGGCAAGAACCGGCACGAGCGGCAAATCGATCTCGTCGTATACTTTTCGCAGCCCGTCTTTCTCGAGCTCGGGCACCAGGACGGCCGCCAGACAGAGCACCGCCTCGGCTCGTTCTTCGGGGCTAGGTCCCGGACGACGGCGAAGAAACCGCTCCGAGAGGGTGTCGAGAGAGGAGGCTGTTCCATCCGCCAGGATGAGAAAGCCCATTAGCATCGTATCGACAACATTCGTTGAATCAACCAATTGCGGCGTAGACTTCAAGTCATGGAGAATCAGCTTCCGGCCCTTGAGCTGATGAATGGACTCCAGCGAGGCCCGCAATCCCATGCCGGGGGTAACCGAGAGGCCCAGGTAGTCATTCGGACAAACGGCGATGGGATCTGAAAGAGCTGCAATATCAGACACTTCATCGAACTGGATAGATTGAACCAGTGCTTCTGGTTCTGGCTCCATCTCTTTCAATAAACTGAAGAATTCCAGTTCACGATATAAATCGCGCAGGGTCAGGTAATCTGGCTTTTCGGCGATTGCGGTTTCCGGATCCCATTCGATCGGGACATTTGTGTCGATCGTTGCCAAGCGTTTGCTCAGCAGGATCTGTTCGCGATTCGCTTGCAGGCTTTCGCGATACACCTTCCGTTCGACTTCGGCAGCGTGGTCGACGATCGATTCGACAGCACCAAAGCGCAGGACGAGATCGCGCGCGCCCTTGTCGCCGATCCCCGGCGCGCCGGGAATATTGTCCACTGTGTCGCCTTTGAGAGCCAGGAGATCGGCCACCAGGCTCGGAGGGACTCCGAGAAACTGCTCTGTTTTTGCGGCGTCGTAGACGGTGAAGTCCTTCGGAGGATCCGGTTTCATCGGGTTCAGCATCGTCACCCGGCCGTTTACCAGCTGCAACATATCTTTGTCGCTCGAGACGATCACTACTTGGTAATCCGCGGCGGCGCGGCGCGCCAGCGTGCCGATGACGTCGTCTGCCTCGAAGCCGGGAAACTCGACGATCGGGATTCGCATCGCATCCAGAAGCTTACGAATCCAGGCGATCTGCGGCCGAAGATCCTCCGGCATTTCCGTTCGATTGGCTTTGTACTCAGCAAATGCCTGATCGCGGAACGTCGGTCCCGCGGATTCAAAGACAGCGGCGATCCGTTCGGGTTTCTGGTCGGCAATCAACTTCCGCAGCATGTTGTGGAAGATATAGACGGCTTCCGTGGACAACCCCTCGCGGGTTCGCATCGGCGGTGCCCCTGTTCGAGCACGCGCATGATAGGCGCGAAAAATAAACCCGTAGGAGTCGATCAGAAAGAGCCGTTGCGACACTTCGAACTATCATACGACCTGCCAGATCCGGGTTTCTTCGCCTACTAAAAAGGAGAAAATTACCCACCTGTGGCTAATCAGCCACAATATGCTTTCGCAAGTGTATCAAAATATTGGCTTTGCCAGAAAGCATCCTGTTGTTACACTCAAAAACTAAGGATGGCCAAATCTCTATGGGCACAAGATCGCATCATGCGATTCGAAACGACGGTGCAACGCCCCGTCGAAATTTCGGGTATCGGACTCCACCACGGTGTTCCGGTAACCATTCGAGTTCGGCCAGCCCCTCCTTCGACCGGCATCGTCTTCATCCGCACCGACCTTGACGGCTTTCCGATTCCGGCCAGTTGGCGATATGTAGCAAAGGTCAGCTATGCCACCAGCCTCATGCGTCAGGGAGTCCTAATCTCCACTACCGAGCATTTGCTGAGTGTTTTCTATTCGATCGGTATCGACAACGCCTACGTCGATATCGACAATCTGGAAGTACCCATCCTGGACGGCAGCGGCCAGCCGTTCGTCAACCTCCTCGAAGAGGCCGGTATCCAAACCTACCGGCGGCGGCGGCGGTATCTGCGCATCCGCCGGCCAGTGACGGTCGAAGGCAACGGAAAACGAATTTCCATTCTCCCGGCAGACCAGTTCCTGTTGAACTGTGACATTTTCTTTCCGCATCCGGCGGTACAAAAGCAGACGCTCGAGATGGAGGTCAGCCCGGACCGCTATGCGCGGGATATCGCGCCGGCGCGCACGTTCGGGTTCGAAGCCGAACTGGATCAACTGCGGAACATGGGTTTGATCCGCGGAGCGTCGCTGAGCAACGCTGTGTGCTTTAACGGAGTGGGCCCGCTCAATCCGGAGGGATTGCGTTTCCCTGATGAATGCTGCCGCCACAAGGCGCTCGATTTGATCGGCGATCTCGCTCTCATCGGCCGTCCGCTGCTGGGTAACGTAATCGCCGAGCGCGCGGGACACGCCATGCACACGGCCCTGGTTGCAAAAATCATGTCCGATCCCTCTCTTTACGAGATTCTGAGCTTCGATCAGATGGCCACCCGCGTGGCGCACGCGCTCGTAAGCTGACTTGCTCGTCAAACAACTCCCGAATGCTGTCACGGCGATTCGGTTCTTCCTGACGCCGTTGGCTGTCCATGCGCTTTTCGAACATCAGGACCGCACGGCTCTTTGGCTTTGCCTGGCCGCCAGCGCGAGCGACTTCGCCGACGGAATGCTGGCCCGGTGGCTGAAGGTGACCTCGCGCACCGGCGCAATTCTCGATCCTCTGGCCGATAAGTTCATGCTCGACGTGCTGTATTTGACGTTGTGGCTGTCGAGGGGCCATCTGGTGGGAATCGTCGTGATTCTGCGCGACGTTCTGATTGTCGCCGGGGCGATCGCCATTTTCCTGAGAACTGGCCGGAGAGACTTTCCGCCGAGCTGGCTCGGCAAAATTTCCACGGTGATTCAGATGGGGTGGCTCGTAGCCTATCTGGCCGGACTTCCGGGGACGGATTACTGGACAGCGCTGCTCGTCGCCGCCGCGGTGGCCAGTGGAATCGGTTATCTGCTCACGGGTTGGCGGATGATCCGCGCCGGAATAATTCCTCAATAAAACCAGCGGAAAATCGAACAATCGCGCCATATAAATCATTCGAAATTGACGCTCACAGCGAATCCGGCTACCCTTACATATAGAAGCCAAAGCGGCCTTGTTCGAATGACGAGGTATTTGCCATCCCGGAGCTATTTATACCTCGGACTGGCTGCGTCCGGACTCTCGGCCTTTTCCGCTTTTCTTGCCGCTCAATGGGCTCCCGCCGCAGTTCCGGCTGGCTTATTTTTTGCTACTGCCGTTCTCAATTTTTTTCTGTGGTGCCGTCCGATCATCGAATTGACGTCCAGAACCGTAACGATCGGAGACAAGGAATTTCTCTGGTCTGAAATCGAAGGTATCGAACGGACCGGATGGATCTCGCCTTTGGTTGTAAAGCTCCTGTTCCGGGACGGCAGCCGGGCACTGTTGATCTATCCGGGCGCAATGGAGGGGTCCAAGCGCCTTTCTGACGATCTGGCCCGCCGCCTGGCGAAGTCTCGCGAATACTCTCCGGCGCGGGCACTGGCCGGAAGCGGCGCCCCATCCATGATCGACCTGCCTCTATTTCCTCCCGACGAAGAAGCCGAGATCGAACGGCTTTACCAACGCCTAAAATCAGTCGGACACCTTGAACCGGGCGACGACCGGTAGATCCCGGTACCTCTTCCTTGTTCCAGGTGTGGTCCTGGCCATTGGGATTGTACTTTTCTACCAACCGTTCCTCCGGGCGCTCGGGAGCTTTCTCGTAAAGGCGGATCAGCCTCAGAAAGCCGACATTATCGTCGTTCTCGCGGGCGACGCTTTTGGAGAACGGATCATGAAGGGATGCCAACTGGTCCGCGACGGATTCGCCCCCAAGGCGCTGGTGAGCGGACCGAGGGTATTCTACGGTAGGCATGAGGATGAGTTCGCGATCGATTGGGCTGTGGAGCACGGTTGTTCGCGTGAATGGTTTGAAGGACTTCCCAGTCGCGTGACCTCCACTGTCGAAGAAGCCAAATATCTC
>CAYTVP010000200.1:0-8275 GCA_964441675.1 uncultured Solibacteraceae bacterium
CCTGGACTCACGGCCAATGGTCGCGCGGCGACGGCGACAAAGTGGGGAATGTATCCTTCAACAGCAAAACCAGCGAGTGGTTTCGCGAGAAAATTGAGTTTCCGTTTTTTGAATACCACCTGAAGTCGAAAGGCGATGGTAAGTTTCCCGCCGCCTGGACGTTCGAGACGGGAACCAACCAGTGGCGGACATCGGATGTCTGGCCGCCAAAGTCAACCCAGCCGAAACGTTTGTACCTTCGGTCTGGAGGAAAGCTCTCATTTGATGCTCCGGTTGAAAACGAAGCGTTCGACGAGTATGTTAGCGATCCGGCTAAGCCCGTACCCTATATCAGCTTCATCGGTCCGGGAATGTCCGGAACCTATATGACGTCGGATCAAAGGCACGCTTCCACACGGCCCGACGTCGTGGTCTACGAGACCGGCATTCTCGAAGAGGACATAACTCTAGCGGGTCAGCTTACGCCCGAAATTTTCTTCTCGACCACCGGCACCGATGCGGACATCGTAGTCAAGCTGATCGATGTTTACCCTGGCAACTATCCCGATCCGGATCCCAATCCCACAGGCGTCCGGATGGGCGCCTATCAACAGCTGGTTCGAGGAGAACCGTTCCGAGGCAAATTCAGGAACAGTTTCGAGAAGCCGGAGGAGTTCGTTCCAGGCAAGCGCGAGAGAATCGCTTTTCAGATGCCGGATATTCACCACGCGTTCCGCCGCGGACACCGTGTAATGGTCCATATTCAAAGCTCCTGGTTTCCGCTGACAGACCGCAATCCTCAGAAGTTTGTGAATATTCCGGATGCGAAGCCGGAGGATTTTCAGAAAGCGACGCATCGTGTCTATCGTTCCCGTGCCGCCGCAAGCAGTATCGCAGTCGGAGTAGTGAACTAAACAGACGTGATGAACCAAACCGCGAAGATCGATGTTCTGTTGCACCCGTTTCAACGGTTTACCCGGCAACAGGCCGCAGGCGGCATTGTGCTTATGTTCGCAACTGCGGTTGCCTTTTTGTGGGCGAATTCTCCGTGGTACGAATCCTATTTTTCTTACTGGCAGCACGATGTCGCGATCGGCATCGGTGAATTCCGCACCGCCCATACTGTTCAGCAATGGATCAACGACGGGTTGATGGCTGTCTTCTTCCTGGCTATGGGAATGGAGATCAAGCGCGAACTTCTGGTGGGCGAATTGAGCAATCCACGCGCCGCGGCGCTGCCGATCCTGGCCGCTGCCGGTGGTGTCATCGCGCCGGCGATCATCTATTCGCTGATTACCTGGGGCACCCCGGAGCAGCGAGGCTGGGCGATTCCGACAGCAACCGACATTGCATTTTCAATCGGAGTTATGGCGCTTCTTGGCCGCCGCGTTCCGATCGGCTTGAAGATCTTCCTGACGGCACTGGCGATTGTCGACGATATCGTCGCGGTGGGCGTAATTGCCTTCTTCTACACCGAGAGTCTTTCGCTTTCCGCCATTGGCGGGTCCATCGCCTGGTTCGGGACTGCGCTGGCGTTGAACATCCTTGGCGTCCGGCGGCCGTTGCCCTACGTCATCGTTGGACTTGGTTTGTGGGTATCCGTTTTCCATTCAGGAGTTCATGCAACGATCGCCGGTATCCTGCTGGCCTTCACCATTCCGGCCCGCAGCGCAACCGATGCGCGATCGTTTCTTCAGGAAGCTCGCGATCTGCTGGATCGCTTCGAACGGAACTACGACCCGAAGGCCAAGTTTGTCCACACCTCCGAAGCATTGGATGCCTTGCATCATTTGGAACAGAAGACGGAGCATGTTCAAGCACCGCTACTGCGCTTCCAGCATGGACTGCACGGATGGGTCAGCTTCGGCATCATGCCGCTATTCGCGCTGGCGAATGCCGGCGTCCGCCTCGCAGGAGGCAATGCGCCCGATCCGACGCATCCGGTTGCTATTGGAACGATGCTCGGCCTGGCAATCGGCAAGCCTCTGGGCGTGACGCTCTTCTCCTGGCTTTCCACAAAAAGTGGACTGGCTACGCTGCCTGACAACGTCAGTTGGATGCAGCTCCACGGCGCAGGATGGCTGGCCGGTATTGGCTTCACGATGGCGCTTTTTGTCGCGGAACTCACGTTCCCGGGCGGAGGACAGCTTGCCGCCGCCAAGATGGCCATTGTTACCGGTTCGATCGTCGCAGGATTCATCGGCACCATGATCCTCCTCAAAACGCACAACGCTGCATCATCCGCATGATCGGGCGATAATAGGAACTCCTCCCCCAGTTGTTGGTGATTGATGTCCGGGACTCCTTTCATACATCTGCACGCGCATACCGACTTCTCCCTTCTCGACGGAGCCTGCGAATCCGGCCAGATGGTCCAACTGGCGGTCGAACAGAAGATGCCCGCCATCGCGATGACAGACCACGGAAATCTGTTCGGTGTGGTGGATTTCTACAACAAGGCGCGGGAGAAGGATATTCACCCGATTATCGGGTGCGAAGTCTACGTTACCCAGCAGGACCGCCTGAACAAAACGGATGCGAATCGATACAACCACCTGGTACTGCTCTGCGAGAACCAGGAAGGATATCGAAATCTGATTCAACTGGTTTCTACCGGTTTTCTGGACGGATTCTATTACAAGCCCCGGATCGATAAGGACCTGCTGGCCCGGCATACCAAGGGCCTGATTTGCCTTTCGGCATGTCTTCGCGGCCAGGTGGCCGAGGCGCTCCTCGAAGATAAATACACCGACGCCCGGCGGCTCGCCCATGAGTACGAGGACATGTTCGGCAAGGGCAACTTTTACCTGGAGCTGCAGGATCATAACCTGGAGCCGGACCGGAAAGTAATTCCGCTGACGAGAAAGCTGGCGGCCGAAGCCGGGATACCGCTGGTGGCAACCAACGACGCCCACTACCTCCGCAAGGGCGACGCGCGTGCGCACGAAATCATGCTGTGCATCCAGACCGGTAAAACCATGGCCGATGCAAATCGCATGCGATTTACCACCGAAGAATTCCATCTCAAGACGCGTCCGGAGATGGAGAATCTGTTCGGCGATGTCGTCCCGGCACTCGATGCCACCTGGGATATTGCACAGCGATGCCAGCTGAAGCTGGAGAAGGTAAAGGAAGCATTCCCCCGCTTTCCCATTCCGCCGGACCATACGACCGACAGCTATTTTGAGTATGTCGCGCGGCAGAGTTTTGAAGGCAGGCTCCCCCGCTTAGAGCAGCTGGCCGCGCAGGGGTTTCTAAAGTGTCCGCTGGAGAGCTACCAGGAACGGTTGGAGCTCGAAATTCGCCTCATCCAGCAGATGAAGTTTTCGGGTTACTTCCTGATTGTATGGGACTTTATTCGTCACGCCCGCGAGCGGGGAATTCCTGTCGGACCGGGGCGCGGCTCTGCGGCAGGCTCGCTGGTCGGCTACGCGATGCGGATCACCGACGTTGACCCACTGCAGTACGGATTACTGTTTGAGCGGTTCCTGAATCCGGAGCGAATCTCCATGCCGGATATCGACATCGACTTCTGCACGCGTGGCCGCGGCGAAGTGATCCAGTACGTCACCGAAAAGTACGGCCGGGAGCAGGTAGCCCAAATCATCACCTTCGGCACGCTGGGAGCCAAGGCTGCAATCAAAGATGTGGCCCGTGTCTTGAACCTGACGTTTGCCGAGTCCGACCGGCTGACGAAGCTTGTCCCCGCGGTGCTGAACATCAAGCTGAAGGACGCCATTGAGCAGGAGCCCGGCTTCGCCGATGCAGCGCGGAAAGACCCAAGAGTTCAGGAAGTACTTGAGGTTGCTCAGCGCCTCGAAGGCATGTCCCGGAATGCCAGCGTCCATGCCGCGGGCGTCGTGATCTCGCCCCAGCCGCTCAAAGAGCTGGTCCCGTTATACAAGACCAACCGCGACGAAATTGTCACGCAGTACGACATGAGCGGGCTCGAAAAACTCGGCCTGCTGAAGATGGATTTTCTGGGTCTCACCACCCTCACCATCATTTCGGATGCGCTTCAGCTGATCGCCGAGCATCGTGGGGTGAAGATCAACCTCGAGGAACTGCCACTCGATAACGGCCCCACCTATGAACTCTTCTCCCGCGGGCTGACCGACGGCGTCTTCCAGTTCGAATCGCCGGGCATGAAAGACGTCTTGCGGCGCTACCAGCCGGCGCGTATCGAGGATCTTTGCGCGCTCAATGCCCTCTATCGCCCAGGCCCGCTGAAAGGCGGAGTGGTAGACGACTTCATCCAACGCAAGCACGGGCGGGCACAAGTGGTCTACGACCCCCCGGAGCTTCAGGACATTCTTGAAGAAACCTACGGCATCATGCTTTACCAAGAGCAGGTGATGCAAGTGGCCAACCGCATGGCGGGCTATTCCCTTGGCGAGGCGGACATCCTCCGGCGCGCGATGGGAAAAAAGCAGGCGAGCGAAATGGCGAAACAGCGCGAACGGTTTCTCTCCGGCGCAAAGCAACGCGGCTATCCACCGAAAAAAGCGGAGCGGATCTTCGATCTGATGGCACAGTTTGCGGAATATGGATTCAACAAATCCCATTCCGCTGCATATGCTTACCTGGCATACCTTACTGGCTACTTGAAATCTAATTATCCGGTCGAATTTATGAGCGCGCTGCTGACGTCGGAAACCGGCAACACCGCGAAGGTAGTGAAGTACATCAACGAGTGCCGGGAAATGCAAATCCGCGTTCTTCCCCCGGATATCAATCATTCCGGGCTGAACTTCACTCCGGATACGGGTGCGATCCGCTTCGGGCTCGGCGCGGTAAAGAACGTGGGGGCAAACTCGGTCGAGGCTATCGTCGAAGCGCGCCGCGAGCATGGCGCGTTCACCGACATGTACACTCTTTGCGAACAGGTCGATCTATCCGCTTTGAACCGGCGCGTGCTGGAATCGCTGATCAAAGCCGGAGCGCTCGATTCTCTGCAAGCTACCCGGTCGCAGCTGATGGCCATGCTCGACCCGGCGATGGAGCAGGGGCTTCGGTCGCAGCGCGATCGCGCCTCCGGTCAATCAGGCCTCTTTGGCGGTTTTGTGGAACAGCAGCAGGAGCGGCAACGCCCCCCTCGAGTGCCGGATTGGCTACCAGCGGATAAGCTCGCCGGAGAGAAGGAGATGCTCGGCTACTACGTGACCGGGCATCCGCTGGATCAGTTCATGGAGAAGGTAATCGACCTCAGAACGAATACCACCGCCAATCTCGATGGGCTGGCTAAGGGAGTCGAGGTCAAGCTTTGCGGCATTCTCACGGGCCTCCAGCGAAAGCGAAACCGCGAAGGAAAACCGTGGGCGGCCATGATGCTCGAAGACCACGACGGTACCGTCGAAGCCCTGGCATTCACCACCGTCTACGAGGCGTTGGCGCAATTTCTGGCGGAAGACCGGGCGGTCCTGGTCCGCGCGCTGGTGCTGCCGGAAGAAGGAGCCTCGCCAAAAGTTTCCATCCAGGATATTGTTCCTCTCGAGAACGCGCGTGTGAACCTGGCAAGCCTTGTCGCCATACGAGTGCGGATCGGCTCGAACGGCATCGATCGCGCCGCCGAGCTTCGCCACCTGTTCGAACGGAAGCCGGGCGAGGCTCAGGTCCGGCTGCGCCTGGAAAAAGCGCGTGACTTTTCAGTTACGCTGGATGTTGCCGCACGCGTTCGTCCGGACACGGAGTTTCGTGCGGAGATCGAGCGGATTTGCGGTCCGGAAGCGCTCGAATCAATCTAGATGGATAATCAGCCACCCACTAAGGTTTCCGAAGCGGTAAGCAACGGAGAGCAAAATGTTCCTTCCGAAGGCGCCCCCCCGCAGCCTGTTCCCGGTCCCACCTGGCAGCGCGTTCAACTGGCCCGGCATCCGAAACGTCCCCATGCCCTGGATTACATAGACCGGATCTTCACCGAATTTTCGGAACTGCATGGAGACCGCGCGTTCGGAGATGATCCCGCCATTGTTTGCGGTTTCGCCAGCTTCGACGGCCGGCCGGTAGCCATCTGCGCGCAGCAGAAGGGCCGTGACACGAAACAGAAACTGCATCGCAACTTCGGAATGCCGAAACCGGAAGGTTACCGGAAAGCGCTCCGCATCATGCGTATGGCCTCGAAGTTCGGACGCCCGATCATCTGCCTGCTGGACACGCCAGGAGCTTATCCCGGCATCGATGCCGAGGAGCGCGGCCAGGCTGAAGCGATCGCCTTGAACCTGCGCGAAATGGCGAGGCTTCGAGTGCCCGTGATCGTGGTCGTGCTCAGTGAAGGCGGCTCCGGCGGAGCTTTGGCGATGGGCGTCGGCAATCGCGTCTACATTATGGAGAACGCCGTCTATAGCGTCATCTCGCCCGAGAGCGGAGCCGCGATCATCTGGCGCGATTCGGGCCAGGCCGAGAAGGCTGCCGAGGCGCTGAAGATTACCGCCGGCGATCTGGTGCCCCTGGGGGTCGTCGATGGCGTCGTTCCGGAACCGCCCAACGGCGCCCACGAGGATTACGAAACGGCTGCCCGGAACCTTGCTGATCAACTGCGAAGCGCGCTCGATGAGCTATCGTCTCTCTCGCCGGACCAACTGGTGGAGGACCGCTACGCTAAATTCCGAAAAATGGCGGCATTCTTTTCCGAGTAGCGATGCTAAGAAAACCGGCCTTTTGGATTTCGCTTGCCGTGGGTGCTTTTCTGGCTGCTCTGATCTCCGGCACTATGGCCCAGAAGAAGGTCCGGGTCGAGGCATGCATAGAGTTCAAGGGCCGCGTGGAATGCCGTACCGCCGCCGGACCGAATGAGCAGCAAGCACTTCGAACGGCCGTTGAGAACGCCTGCGCAGTGTTGGCCTCCGGCATGACGGAATCCCTTGCCTGCGGCGCAACACCGCCCATGCGAGTGACCAAGCTACCGGACTGATTTCCTGCTATCTAATCTGTTCGTCTTTTTCCACTTTGCCGTCGCGGATGTGGATGATCCGGTGGGCGTGCAGCGCGATGTCGTGCTCGTGAGTGACGAGGATGATCGTGTTCCCCTGCTGGTGCAGCCGCTCGAAGAGGGCCATAATCTCGATACCGGTGGCCGTATCGAGAGCGCCGGTAGGCTCGTCCGCCAGCAGAATCGAGGGATCGTTTACCAGCGCCCGGGCGATGGCAACACGCTGGCGCTGTCCGCCCGACAGTTCATTCGGCTTGTGATACATGCGCTGTTCGAGATCCACCTGCTGCAGCCGCAGCTTGGCCTTTTGCGCCCGCACATCCGGTGAAAGGCCGGCATAGATCAGCGGCAGCTCCACGTTATGCAGAGCCGTTGCACGGGGCAGCAAATTGAACGTCTGGAAAACGAAGCCGATTTCCTTATTGCGGATCCGCGCCAGCTCATCGTCGCTCATCGAAGACGCCAAACGTCCATTGATGTAATAGTGCCCTTTGCTGGGCGTGTCCAGGCACCCGATCAGGTTCATCAGCGTCGACTTGCCGGAACCGGACGGGCCCATGATGGCCACATACTCTCCCACGCGGATTTCAACGTCGCAGCCGGACACCGCATTGATGGTCTGATCGCCCATCTGGTACGTCTTCCAAAGGTCGTAGGTCCGGATAACAATCCCGTCCCGCTTCAATTGTTCGCCGCGCGCGGCGAGATCTTCCACAACTGCTGTAGCCATACGTCTTTTTAACTGTCTGCCTTTTGGGGAGGTTTGTTGTCTACTTTTACTTTAGCTTCATTGCGGATGGTACGGATGACCTTATAGCTTCCGGTGATCACTTCCTCACCCTCATTGAGACCGCTGATTACTTCGATATCCGTAGAACCGGTAATTCCGGTTTCCAGCTTCTTGAAGACAGCCTGGTCCCCCTGAATGATGAAGACACCCTGAATCTCCTCTTTGCGAGCCCGCTCCGCTACCGGATCGAAAGGCAGATCCTTCTGCTTCTTTTCGTCTTCGGGCTTGGCCTCGAGATCGCCCTTCTGACGAACCGTCAGAGCCTGGATTGGAATCGTTACTACCTTTTGGCGCGTTGCGGTAGTCACCTTCGCGGTGCAGGACAACCCGGGGGACCTGCCCGCGGCCCGCCAGGACATCCTGCGCAGCTCCGACGAGCTGGCCGGCCTGGCCGCGGCGGGGGCCCGCGTGGCCGACTACGCCCGCACCGAGTGCTCCGTCACCCTGGAGTGACCGTTCTGAGCCAAGAGGACACCCAAGAGGGACCTCTCCTGGCTCAGAAGGGGATGCGTCCGCCCCCTGACCGGTTCTGAGCCAGGAGGACGCCCGAAGCGGACCTCTCCTGGCTCAGAACGGAG
>CAYTVP010000201.1:0-789 GCA_964441675.1 uncultured Solibacteraceae bacterium
CGCGCGTCCTCGGGCTGGAGTCCGGGAAGCGCGGCTTGTGGACCGCGTCTTTGAGTCGCTTGATTCGATGACAGTGCAGCAAAAGCCGGGCGGGCCTGCCGATCGGCTGAATATTGCGCTGGTCGGGAGCGATGAGGCAGTCCGGCAGGCGTTCGGCGCCGCTGGCTGGTCTGATACGGACCGGCGGGACGCCGGTTCTGTTACCCGTACTTATTATTCGGTCGTCCAGCGCCAGGGATATGCTTCTGCGCCTATGTCGCCGCTGCGCTTCGATGGGCGTCCGGCAGAGTTGGCGTTTCAGAAATCACTGAACTCATTCTCACGGCGTCACCATGTCCGGCTATGGCAGATCGGTACCGCCACCAACGGCCAGCCAATCTGGGGTGGCTCGGCTACCGAGGATGTACAGATTGCTTTTTCCAAGAAGAACAAGGCATGGCATCACGTCATCGACGTCAATATCGATAACGAACGCACCAAGCTTCTGAGCGATCTTTCGTATACGGGATGCCTGGCTTCGGTTTCGCTTCTGCCCTCTCCGCCCGTCGCGCTACCCGGGATCAAAACCGATGGATTGGTGGGTGCCGGCCGGCTGACAGATTGTCCGGCGCCGAAAGTCATGGCGCGCGAGGACGCCAAAAAAAAGCCTGGCCTCTGGATGCGCAAGCTGCGGGCGATAGGAAACGACATCCTGAGATCCAATCCCGCAACAATCATATTTACCAATGCGCACGTCCCTCCCCAGACATTCTTTGGGAGGCAATCGCCAAGAGCGCAACGCACGGCGTG
>CAYTVP010000201.1:799-2943 GCA_964441675.1 uncultured Solibacteraceae bacterium
AGCAGGCTGCACTGATAGTCGGCCATGCGAAAGCCCCGATGGACGTTCCGAATCCTGTACGCACCGCCGACTAGGCTGAAAGTGCGAGTGGAAGGCGGGACGCTGATTAATGACGAGGGGATTAATCAGCTGATGCAAGCCTTCAACGCGTCAAAGTAGCGACAATGGCAGTATGAGTGCCAAAGGAAAACGAGTCGCGATATTTGTCGATCAACTGTATCAGGAACTGGAAGTCTGGTATCCGCTTCTCCGGCTGAAGGAAGCAGGCGTTGAGGTCACGACGGTTGGCGCCAAAGCCGGACAAACCTATCCCAGCAAGCTTGGCTATCCCTGTATCGCCGACAAATCGTACGACGAGATTCAAGCATCGGATTTCGATGGCGTCATCGTCCCGGGCGGCTTCGCTCCCGATCATATTCGCCGGCATGCCCGGGCTCCGGAATTGGTGGCGGAATGGAATGCGCAGGGCAAGCTTGTGGCGGCAATCTGTCACGGTCCCTGGGTATTGTGTTCAGCCAAAGGCGTGCTGAAGGACCGGAAAGCGACAAGCTTTTTCGCGATCAAGGATGATGTTGTGAACGCCGGCGCTCAGTGGAGCGACGACGAAGTAGTGGTGGATAAGAATCTGGTGACGTCGCGGAAACCCGAAGATCTTCCGGCGTTCTGCAAGGCTTGCCTGAACGTTCTTGGGATCTGATAAAGCTTTCAATCCGGACAAGATCAAAGCGCTTGTGTACGTAAGCGGCTATCTCCTGAGCAGCGGCCAGTCGATTCTGCAGATGGCGCAGGAAGACGAGAACGCGGCTAAGCTCGGGCCGTACCTGGTATCAGACGGGTCGGTATGTACGATTCGACCGGACAAAATCCGAGAAGTGTTCTATGGACGATGCACTGATGCGGACGCAAACTGGGCGGCATCAAGGCTTGTACCCCAGCCCTTCCTGCCGTTTGCAACGTCGGTTCAGGTCACGGCCGAGCGGCTTGGACGCGTTCCGAAGTTCTACATCCAATGTCTTGACGATCGCGCGGTTCCCCCAACGGTCCAAAGGAGGATGATCGCCGAGAACCACTGCGAGCGTGTTGTGTCAATCGATACGGATCATTCGCCGTTCCTTTCGACACCCGATGAGCTGGTTCAGCATATTCTGTCGTTCTGCTCGTGAACCGGGTGTGTGCCGTCAACCCGCCTCTTGCTTCCTAAGGCGCGCCGGACGGACGCGAACAATTAAGGCGAGTGTGACGATTTCGCAGCATCCTTACCTCTACCCAAGGTGGTACTGGCGACTGCGCGGGAGCGCTTGTCGACGGCACGCGGACGCCGCGAGATCATCGCTGCCGTAACGCGGCTGGTGTCAGGCTCCAACTAACGCGAAGGAGGGATTGCTCCCTCCTCGTCTTAACTCAGTACCTTCCGGCGCCGGATGTATGCCGGAACGTCGATGTCGTTCGGGTCGGGTTCCGCGTCGGCTTCCACTTGCGCGCCGACAGCCGCCAATTCCGACTCCTCGTCGGCCGTTTCCCCTTCCGGATGGTCCTTGCGGTCGAACGGGAAATCCGCC
This sequence comes from uncultured Solibacteraceae bacterium, assembly GCA_964441675.1. Classification (GTDB taxonomy): domain Bacteria; phylum Acidobacteriota; class Terriglobia; order Bryobacterales; family Bryobacteraceae; genus JAPKYZ01. Next base: position 2,359 of record CAYTVP010000201.1, read on the forward strand.
GGCAGTCCCTGAGGCTCGAGCATCGCACGGCCTTTCCGCTCGATAGCCGGAAGATTGGCGCGCTCAAACCCGGTCGCGATCACCGTGATCTTTACTTCGTCGCCCATTGCCTCGTTCAGGACGACGCCGAAGTTGATTTGCACATCATCGAAATCGGCGGCCTCCCGGATAAGCGAGCAGGCTTCGTTGACGTCATGGATGCCGAGTTGGCTCGAACCGGTGATGTTGATCAGGATTCCTCGCGCGCCTTCGACGCCGCCGTCATCGAGAAGCGGGGAATTGATTGCACGGCGCGCGGCTTCAACGGCGGCCGTTTCACCCTTTGCTGTCGCTGTGCCCATCATTGCGTAGCCCATGCCGAGCATAATGGCGCGAATGTCGGAGAAGTCACGGTTGATCAAGCCCGGCGTGGTGATGATGTCGCTGATGCCTTGCACCGCCTGACGCAGGACATCGTCGGCAATGCGGAATGCTTCGAAGAAGCTCGCGCCCTTGGGCGCCAGGCCGAGAAGCTTGTTGTTCGGAATCGAGATGACGGTATCGACGGCGCCTGCCAGATCGCCCAATCCCTTTTCCGCCTGGCGC
>CAYTVP010000201.1:2953-4403 GCA_964441675.1 uncultured Solibacteraceae bacterium
GAACTCGAAGGGTTTGGTCACCACGGCGACCGTCAGCGCGTTCAACTCTTTCGCTAAGGTCGCAACCACCGGCGCAGCACCGGTGCCGGTGCCGCCGCCGAGGCCCGCGGTGACGAACACCAGATCCGCGCCCTCCAGCACCTCGATAATCTTGCCGGTATCTTCGAGCGCGGCGCTCCGCCCTACCGCAGGATCGGCGCCAGCTCCCAAGCCATTTGTGAGCTTTGAGCCGATTACCAGTTTGTTCGGCACGGGGGAAGCATTCAATGCCTGTACGTCGGTGTTGAGCACATAGAACTCAACACCTCCGAGGCCTTCCTTAATCATCCGCGCGACTGCATTTGCGCCGCCTCCACCAACGCCCACCACTTTGATGCGGGTGGGCAGCGTCACCTCTTCCTGTATCTCGAACTTCAAGCCATCGAACATTTTGCCTACTCCTTGTTTTAGTCGCTCATCGTAAGATCATGTTTAGAAAACCGGGCGGGCGAAAACGTCCATCGCGATACGCCTTCAGCCGCGCCGAATACATTGCCAGCCCGGCTGCCGTAGTCCACGCCGGGTTCATCAATTCGTCAGGGAAATCCAGAATGCCCACGGGCAGGCCGTTTCGGGCCGGACACCGCAGCAGGAACTCCGCCATATCCAGCATTCCGGGCAGCATTGCGGCGCCGCCGGTGAGGATCACTCCCTCCAGCAGATGGCGATCCATGCCCGCCTGCTCGATCTCGGTCTGAACATAGCCGAACAACTCCTCGGCCCGTGCCTCCAGAATCTCGTTCAGCGCGCCGCGCTGGCACTCCCGGGCGGGCCGTCCGGCGTAGGAGGGCAGCTCCAGCAGGTTTTCATCGACAGCAAGGCCGAGCTTGGCGCACCCGTACTCTTCCTTCAGCCGTTGCGCGTCTTCAAACGCGATCTTCATGCAGACGGCAACGTCGCTGGTAAAGTGGTCGCCGCCGATCGGAACGCTGGCGCTGGCCATCAACGCCTCGCTGGCGTAGATCGCGATGTCGGTGGAGTGGGCGCCGATATCTACTACGGCGATTCCCCGCTCGCGCTCTTCGGGCAGCACGGCCGCGTATGCGGCTGCGACGGGTTCAAAAATTGTCTCCTCCACTGCAAGGTGGGACTCGTGGACCGCGGCGACAATGCATTCGTGCTCTTGTAGCGATGCGGTAATAATCTGGACGTTTGCCTCGAGACGCGATGCCTGTGCTCCGTTGGGATTCATGTAACCGGAGCGTCCATCGAGGGTAAAATCCTGCGGCATGACCATCAAGATCAGCCGGTCCTCCTCCAGGCGGAGCTTGCCGGCCCGCTCGATGGCGTAGACCAGATCGTCACGAGTGATGGTCCGCCGCCGGCCGAATTCGTAAAGGCCCCGCGAAGCAGCTCCATCGACGCCCGCGCCCCCAATTCCCGCCACGGCCGCCTCGGCACCTTTGCCGCC